>JAFYMH010000070.1 GCA_017556685.1 Clostridia bacterium
AAAAGACTTGCAGTGGATGCTGAGTTTCCGGCAATTCTCTCGATAACAGCCTTTGTTCTGGCATCTGAAGCATTCAGTTCCAGAACTTCCCAGTTCATATCACGGGCGAGAGCTAAAGCCGCCGCTCGGGATTGAGGAATCTCTCAAAGAGAAGCTCGAAGGCAACCGAATCAACGTCGGTGATCCCAACGGCGTACGCAACGAGGCTTCCCGCTCCCGAGCCTCTGCCGGGGCCGACGGGAATGCCGTTTTCCTTTGCGTAGCGGACGAAGTCGCGCACGATGAGATAGTAGCCGTTGAAGCCCATCTTATCGATGACCGAAAGCTCGTAGGCAAGGCGGTCGAGGTATTCGGACTCGGGGTGCGCTTCGGTAAAACAGACCTCGCCACGCGCCGTGCGCTCCTTAAGTCCCTCGTAGGCAAGGTGAGAAAGCTCCTCGGCGTGCGAGCGCCCTCCCTCGGTCCGAAGGGTCGGAAGATGAAGCTCTCCAAAGCGGAAGTCGAAATTGCACCGCTCGGCGATCCGCTCGGTGTTCGAAATCGCCTCGGGGTATGCCGAAAAGAGCCTTTGCATCTCCTCGGTGCTCTTATAGTAGAATTCATCGGTCTCAAAGCCGATCGGTCTGCCGTCGGTGATCACGCTCTGAGTCTGAATACAGAGCAAAATCGCCTGAGCATCGGCGTCGACCCGACGAAGATAATGGACGTCGTTGGTGGCAACGAGCGGGATCCCGGTCTCCCTTGAGATCGAGCTGAGAGCGCGCAGGATGCGCCGATCGTCCTCAAGACCGTGATCCTGGATCTCAAGGAAAAAGTTGTCCCGACCGAAGATGCTCCGATAGGAAAGCGCCGCCTCGCGCGCCCCCTCAAGGTCCCCCGAGAGCACGAGCTGCGGGATCTTGCCCGCCATGCACGCGGAAAGAGCGATCAGCCCATCAGAGTGCCTTGAAAGAAGCTCCTCGTCAACTCGGGGCTTCGAGTAAAAGCCCTCGGTGAAGCTTTTGGATACGAGGGTGATCAGGTTTTGATAGCCGATCTCATTTTCAACGAGGAGAACGAGATGATGCCCCGACTGATCCTGCCGTCCCTCCTTAGAGTGACGGGAGCGCGGCGCAACGTAGACCTCACAGCCGATGATCGGCTTCACCCCCGCCTCCTTGCAGGCGCGGTAAAAGGCGACGGCGCCGTAAAGCACGCCGTGATCGGTCAGAGCGACCGCCCCATGCCCTGCCGCCTTGGCGGCGGCGGGAATGTCGGAGATCCTTGCGGCGCCGTCAAGCAGACTGTACTCGCTATGCAGATGAAGATGCACGAATCCCATCAGCCGTTCTCCTCCCTTCCCCCGGATTCCTTTTTTCGATGCTCGTCCGCGATCTGAACGAGGCGTCTTAGCCGATGGCTGAGCCCCGGCTTTGAGATCGCAGGAACCGATACGGCGGCAAGCTGCGTGAGCGACAGATCGCGATGCCGAAGGCGAAGCCGCGCCGTTTCGGCAAGCTCGGGAGAGAGCGACTCAACGAGCCCTGCAGACACGAGGTATTCGATCGCCTCAAGCTGAGCACCCGCCGCGTTGACCGCCTTTCGGATGTTGTTTGCCTCGCAGTTGGCAACGCGGTTTGCCCCGTTTCGGATCTCGCGCTCGATTATGGCGTTTGCCATCGAGAAAAACGCCTCGTTTTCCCCGAGCATGCCGAAATAGTCCTCGATCATAGAGCTGCTCTTCGCGTAAAGCAGGCGCTCGCCGCGCCTCTCGGTTTCGGAAAGAGAAAGCCCAAGCGAAGCAAAATAAGCACGAAGACGATGGGGGCGCGCATCGATACAAAACTCAAGGTGATAGGAGGATGCGGGGTCCGAGACCCTTCCCGCACCGACGAAAACGCCCCTTGCAAACGCCGTCATGCAGTCCTTACAGCGCGGGGTAAAGAGGCGAAGGTCGGGATCGGCGTCGATCGAGGAAAGATAGTCAAAAAGAGAGGGCTCGTCGGTTTCGGCGCGAAGGGCGAGAGAGCCGACTTGCAAAATGCGGGGCGGCTCCCCTCTCGTCTCTTCGGAAAAGAGCGCACGGTACGCCTCGGCAAGAGAGGGGTCGGTCGTTGTGATCCCGACGCGCCCCCCGCTTTGGGTTGCCGCCGAGGCAAGGAGTCCAAAGAGAAAGGCGCGGCGACAGCAGCGGCTCCTGCCGCGCGATGCGAGAAAGCGAAGCTTGATGCTTTGGGAAAAGGACACCGTCGCGCCCTCCTTTCGGAATTTATTTCAAAATCACGTGATGAAAGGTCAAAGGAAATCGCCGAGCAGCTCGAGCTCGTATTCGAGAAGAACGCCGTAGGCATCATAAACAGCCCTGCGTGCCTCTTCGGCAAGCGAGAGGACGTCGGTCGCACTCGCCCCGCCGAGGTTCACGATGAAATTGGCGTGCCGCTCGGAGATCATAGCATCCCCGCGCCGCTTGCCCTTCATGCCGAGGGCCTCGATCAGCTCGCCCGCCGAACGCCCGTCGGGACATTTTTTGAAAACGCATCCCGCGCTCGGATAGCCGAGCGGTTGGCTCCTTTCGCGCATCTCGAGCGTTTTTCGCATACGGCACGCGATCTCTTCGCGGTCGCGCGGCGTCAGGCGAAGAATGGCGGAGATCAAAACAAGACGGCTCGCGAGGATCTCGCTCGTTCGATAGGCAAAGCCAAGCTCGTCGGGAGCGGCAACGAAGACCCGACGGGTTTCGGGATCGTAAAGGGTCGCTACCGAAAGAAGCGAGGAGATCTCGCACCCGAACGCCCCTGCGTTCATGGCAAGCGCACCGCCGATGCTCCCGGGAATACCGTACAGAGCCTCAAGTCCCCCGAGCCCTGCCTCCCTTGCGGCGTTTGCGGCTCGCGAAAGCGAAACGCCCGCACCGACCCGAAGGGTCGAACCCGAGACCGAGATGCGGTCAAGCCGTCTCGTCAGAACGATCGCGCCCGCATAGCCGCCGTCGGAAGCAAGAAGGTTGCTCCCCGCACCAAGCACCCGAAAGGGATGGTCAGAGAGCGAAAGCAGGTCGAGAAGGCGAAGCATGGCGCCGCCGTCACAGGGCGAAAGGACGAGATCCGCCGCGCCGCCGATCCGAAGCGTCGTCAGGGTCGAGAGCGGCAGGTCTCGGCGCACCGTGACCTGCCGAGTGTCGGCAAGATAGGACAGGAGTTCAGCATCAAGCCTCATAGGCGAAACCTCCGAGGAAAAGATGCTCTATTCTATTCGGCAGACACGCATCTCAGAACCGATCAGTTGCTCGGATCGTCAAGAAGCTCGATCGCCGCAAGGCGCTGTGCCTCGGTGACGTCAATACCGCCGAGGATACGCGAAAGCTCGCCGATCCTTCCCTCTCGGTCAAGGGCACGGAGGGTCGTTTCGGTACGGCCGTCGTGCTCGCCCTTGGAAATCAGAAGATGGGCGTCGGCAAGCGAGGCGATCTGCGCCGAGTGGGTGACCGAAAGGACCTGGGTGCCGATCCCGAGATCCTTTAGCTTTTTACCGATCTTGCGCGCAGTTTTGCCCGAAACCCCCGTGTCGATCTCGTCAAAGATCATCGTCGGAGTCAGGCTTCGCTCGGCAAGAACGCATTTCAGGGCAAGGAAGGTACGCGAAAGCTCTCCGCCCGAGGCAACCGCCGAGAGCGGACGGGGCTCCTCGCCCGCGTTGGCGCTCATGACGAAGGCGATCTCGTCGGCGCCGTCGCGAGAAAGCGCGCGGCCGGGTAGTGGTCTTACCTCCACGCGGAAGACGACCTTCGGCATATCGAGATAAAGCAGGATCTCCGTGATCGCCATCTGAAGGGCGGAGGCGGCGCTTCGGCGGCGCTCGGAAAGGCGGGCGGCTGCCGCCTCGGCTTTTTTAAGCAGCTCTGCCTCGCTCTCGCGCAAAGCCGCCACCGTATCGTCCGAGGCGTCAAGCTCGGCAAGGCGCGCCGATGCCCTCTCGCGGAAGGCGAGAACCGCCTCGAGCGTTTCGCCGTATTTCTTTTTCAGCTTCGTTAAGGCGTCAAGGCGCCCCTCGATCCTGTCGATCAGAGCCGTCGGATCGCCCTCGCCGTCGTCGGTCAGAGGATAAAGCCGCTCCGCGGCATCCTCAAGGCGAAGGCGCGAGTCGGAAATGGCACGTATGACCTCGGAAAGCTCGGGGACGAGCGAAACGAGGGGAGAGAGCGCCGAGTCGCTCTTTTGGAGAAGCTCGCAGACGCTTCCGTGCTCCGCACCGCGAAGGGCGCGGTAGACGAGTCGGCTCTGGCGAACGATCCGCTCGCTGTTTTTGACCCGAAGCTCCTTTTCGGCAAGCCTCGTATCCTCACCGGGCTTCGGGGCAACCGAGTCGATATCGGCGATCTGAAAGCGAAGCATCTCAACCGTACGGAGCCGCTCTGCCTCGTTTTGGTCAAGCTCGGCAAGGCGGCGGCGAACCTCAAGGAGCGCGGCGTACGCCGCTCGGTATTCGGAAAGCTCGGCATCATCCTCGGCGTATCCGTCAAGGATCGAGGCATAGCTCTTCTCATCCATCAGAGTCAGATTCTCGTTCTGCGCGTGCAGGTCAACGAGATGCCCCGCAAGCGAGCGGACGACCGAAAGGCTTACCGATTGCCCGTTGATACGGGCGCGGCTTTTTCCGTCGGCAAAGAGCTGTCTTTGGATATGGATACAGCCCTCCTCGTCGGGAGAGAGCCCGAGCTCGGCAAGCGCTGTGACGGCAGAGCCAGCGAGACGCCCAAAGAGGGCCGAAACGGTTGCCGATTCCTCTCCGTTGCGCAAAAGCTCGCGCTCGAAGCGGCCGCCGAGCAGAAGCTTGACAGCGTCGAGCAGAACCGATTTTCCGGCGCCCGTTTCGCCCGTGATAGCGGTAAAGCCCGCCGAAAGCTCGAGCGAAAGACGTCGAATGACGGCAATATTCTCAACGTAAAGCGAAAGAAGCATGCCCCATCCTCTCTTTTCGTTACTTGGTTCTTTCTGCCTCACTGCGCAGATGCAGGGCGAGCTGCTCTGCCGCCTCGGCGCTCGGAGTCACGACGAGCACGGTGTCATCCCCCGCCACGCATCCGAGGATCGGGATCCCACGCAGAGAGTCGATATAGGCGGCAACGGCGTTGGCAAGCCCCGAGGGGGTGTGGATCACGGCAAGATTGGAGGCGCAATCGACCCGTCGCACGGTGCGCGGAAAGAGCTCTCTGCCCCCAAAGCCTCCCTCTCCCTCGCTCTCGGGCGCGCGGTAGCAAAGTCCGCTCTTGCCAAAGCCCTTGGTCAGTCCGAGCTCGCGGATGTCGCGGGAAACGGTTGCCTGCGTGACCGAGATCCCCTCGTCACACAGACGCGTAAGCAGCTGCTGCTGCGTTGAGATCTCCTCTCGGGAGATCAGAGCGAGAAGCGCTCTTTGTCTGATTTCTTTGGTCATCATCATCGTTTATTACCTCTCGGGATCAGGGTTTTCTGTACTTCATCTCCGCCATCTGCATCTTGCGGTTCAGAGTTCCGAGCGTTGCGTGGCGGTCAAAGGTCAGCATCCGAAGCGGTCTTCCGGAGCGCGAAACGTGAAGCCGTCCTCCGACGGGAAGGCGAAGCACGTCGCTTCCGTCGAGCGAAACGATAACCTCCTTGCCGTGAAGGGATCTGTTCTCGACCGTCAGTCGGGTCCCACGGCCAAAGACGAGCGATCGGCTGAAAAAGGAATGCGGGCAGACGGGGGTCACGCAGATCGCCTCAACGGTATCGTCAATGATCGGGCCGCCCGCCGAAAGCGAATAGGCGGTCGAGCCTGAGGGGGTTGCCAAAATCAAGCCGTCGGCGCGATAGTCGATGCGGTTTCCGTCGCCGTCCGAGAGCACGAGCTCGCAAAGCCCGTCCCCCCGATCGTGAGAAAAAACGACGTCGTTAAGCGGAAGGACCGACTGAAGCGACCTCACGCCCCCGATCTCGCTTTCGACCTCAAGGGTCATGCGCGAGGTGATCGAATATTCGCGCGTGAAAAGGCGAGAGAGCCGATCGAGCTGATCTCGGTCAAGCTCGGCGAGAAAGCCGAGTCTTCCCATATTCACGCCGAGCAGAGGAAGTCCGTACCGAATCGCCTCCCCTGCCGAGGAAAGCACCGTTCCGTCACCGCCGACCGCAACGATCAGCTCGAGCTCTCCTGAGAGGGTATCAAGCGCCCTCACCCCAAGGGGGGCAAGCGACGGCAGCTGCTCGTCCTTGGCATAGACCTCGGCGCCCCCTTCGAGGAGATGGGATACGACCTCTCGGGTCACCTCGTAGTCCCGATCCCTGTGGGAATTCGGAAGTATAAGAATCCGTTTCATCAGTGGGTGTCCTTTCACTCTGAAGATAGCTTATCTTGGCGGAATACGGAAATGGATCAGATATTCTGCGTTCCCGTCGCCTCCGAGGATCGGGGAGTCAACGACCCCAAGGCAGATCCAGCCGAAGGGGAGCGCCGCCTCGCGCACGCGCTCGACGGCCGCACGGCGCATTGCCTCGCTTTTGACGATCCCGCCCTTTCCGATCCCGCTTCGCCCCACCTCGAACTGAGGCTTGACGAGGCTGACGAGCTCCCCGCCGCCTCTAAGGATCCTATCAATGGCGGGGAAAATCAGGGTCTGGGAGATAAACGAGACGTCCATCGTCACAAGAGAGGGCGCCTCGGGGAAATCCTTTGGATCAAGGAAACGCGCGTTGTAATTTTCATAAACCGAAACGCGACGATCGCGCCGCAGAAAATCGGCAAGCTGACCGCTTCCGCAATCAAGCGCGTAAACGTGCCGCGCGCCGCGACGGAGCAGACAGTCGGTAAAGCCGCCGCCGGATGCACCGATATCGAGTGCGACCCGTCCCTCGGGGGAGACAGAAAACGCGTCAAGCGCCCCTTCGAGCTTCAGCCCCCCGCGGCTTGCATAGCGCGTTTCGGGGGATTCGGTCACGGTCACCGCGTGGTAAAGAGCCTCGTCGATCTCCTCGGAGGGCTTGCTCGGAGTCCTTCCGTCGATCAAAACGAGTCCCGCGTCAAGCAGGCGCTTTGCCTCGACACGGCTCTTTGCATATCCCGCGCGGAAAAGATAGAGATCGGTTCGCATGTCAGCTGTTCCTCAAAAGCAGGCTCTCGGCAAGGGCGATCGCCTCCTCGCTTTTTGCAAAGGGGCGCACCGCCTTGATCGCACGCTCGGTCAGCTCCCTTGCATAGGCGAGGGCGCCGTCATGCCCAAGAAGGGTATAGAAGGTGGTCTTCCCCGCCCTTTCATCGCTTCCGATCGGCTTACCGAGCGTGCTCTCGTCGCCGGTTGCGTCAAGGACGTCGTCGCAGACCTGAAAGGCGAGCCCAACGCCCATAGCGTATTCGTCCGCCGCCGAAACGAGGGGACCCTCAAGAAGTCCCCCGGCGAGGCATCCGAGACGGCAGGCGGCAGAAATGAGGGCTCCCGTCTTTCCGTTTTGGGTCTTTTCAAGGTAGGCCGCGTCGACCTCGCGGCGCGGGATACAGGTATCCATCGTTTGTCCGCCGATCATACCAAAGACCCCCGCCGAGCGCGAAAGCAGCTCGAC
>JAFYMH010000071.1 GCA_017556685.1 Clostridia bacterium
ACTGCCGTTCGTTACTATACCGTTCGCTTTATGGTTGACGGTGTGGAATATGCGTCGACCAAAACGACCTACAACGAGCTTCCCGCGCTTCCCGAAACCGAGCCGAGCAAGGCAGGCTACAGCTCCTTCTATTGGGTGGGCTCTGACGTCCCAGTCACGGCGGACGGGATGGTCTGCAACGCTTTGTTTGCAAAAAGTGACGCAAAACTGATCTCCGCAGCGCTTAACTCCAAAGACCGACTCACCTTCTCTGAGGGAGAATCCGAGCTCAAGGATCAACGAACCGAATCAATGGCTGCTACCAACGCCATTCTCTATCTGACGATCGAGCTTCGCAAGACCGACGAAAGCAACCCTTGGCGTTCCGCATACGTCGATTTCATCGTTAACCAACTAAGATACCTGCTTGCCCCCGAAAACAACGCCGTCCCGATATTTGATCTTAAGGCAAACTGGATATACTGCAACTTTACTGCCGCTATCGCGCTCGTTAAGGAGACTCCTGCAATCTGGGACTCTCTGACCGCAGAGGAGAAGGCGGGATATGATTTCATGATGAAATGCTTCGCCTATATCCTGACCTTCGGTACCGACGATAACAACAACTACAACTCCGGTCCCCTGCTTAACGGGAACTACAGCAAGGGGTACAATCCGAACTACCGACTTGCCAACGTTGCGCCGATGATCTTCATTGCCGAGTATTTTGGCGGTGCCGACGAGGTCGACGAGATCCTGCTTGACTATGACTTTGACGAAGTGACCGCCGAGATGCAGATACGAGGCTTTTTACGCTCCTACGCCGCTTGGACAACCGAAGCGACCGTCCAGGGGAAGCAGTCCTTTGGCGAGGCTTCAATGAACGGCGGAAATCTCAACGGCGGTGGCGGTGGCGTCGGTGTCCGTACCGAATATACCTATATGGGGCATACGCTCGACGAGCCCGAGGAGATCATCCGAGAGCTTTTTGAGTACAACTATTCGGGTGGCAAGGTTATCAGCGAAAAGAAATACTCGTCTCTTGAAGCCTATATTGTTGGCGGCTTGACCTCGCCCTACCAGGGGCAGCTTGGTATGATGCTTGAGTTTGGCAAGGACGACCGTTCCTCGGCAGAATACTGCATGCTCGATTTCGTTATGGTCATCTCCATTCTGATGGTCACTGAAGAGCTGGATATGTACGATCCGCTTGATGCAGAAAACCTCGATCTCTTCGCTCTCGTCTGGGTCGGGAACCAGGATCTCATGTACAAATATGAAAAGGGCTATATGTCCTACGGCAACGGCAAGTCCCAGGGAATCATCAAGGAGAGCGAAACAAAGGGTTACATGTTCATGAAGGCATGGTGGAACGATCGGTACGGCGATCCCACCTATACCCTTTCCTTCCCGTACGGCTCCTAAAACAGAAATTTCACGATACACCTTGGTACTGACTTGAAGAAATTCAGGTCGGTACCTTTTTTTAAGCGAAAAGAATCGGCACAATACACAAAACGGATTTTCCGTTTTTGTTGAAAACGACGATTCTCAACGTAAAAGCTTCACTACGCTTGAAAAGTCCTTTAACGTATGATATAATAATTCCGTATGGTAACAGGGGCAGATATTGTCACCTGGCATGAGGCTCATTTCAAACCGTAATTGAACTGTCGGAAAGGATTTTTCAGATGATCAAGCGTTGTTTTTTGTTTTTCGCGGCCACTCTTATGATTTTTGGGTGTCTTGCACTCGTCTCCTGCGGCGGCTCCAAGGAGCCGAAGCCCGGTCCGAACGAGGTGACGATCACCTTCAAGGTCGGGGGCGAGAAGATCAAGCAGTTCGTTGAAAAGGGGACGGTTCCGGTCTTCGAAGGCTCAACCGTCAGACCCTCGGGAAACGAGAACGTCACCTACCGCTTTACGGGA
>JAFYMH010000072.1 GCA_017556685.1 Clostridia bacterium
CCCTCTGATGGCAAAGAGAGCGCTTTCCTGCGCCTCGCTTGCCGAGAAGATCCCGCCGCCGAAAAAGGCGTCGGCAGAAACGACGTCGCCAAGGCCAGCCGCCTCTGCCGTCGGCGCCTTGTCCTCGAGGACCTCGTCCAAAAGCGGCTCGGATTCGGCAGAAAAGGCAGGGCTCTCGCCGTCGAGCGGAATATCGAGCTCAGCTTCAAGGGTGCTTGGGCAAATCGTTCGCGATGCTTCGTCAGGAAGGTCAAGGTGAACCGATTCCTCCCTCTCCAGCCGCGCGCGCAGCGAGAGAAAGCTCTCGTCGGCAAAGGGCGTATCGGGTCTTTTTTCGCTTTCCGTGACGACGGTCGGTTTTTTCTTTTTGAAGCTGAACATGGCGAGATCCTTTCGAAAAGATTTGCCTAAGGCAGATAGCATGCGCGCGCTCCACTTAAAAAGAGGACGGCGCAGGCGGTATAGCGGCGGCAGAAAAAGAAGCATCAGTAAAACGAGCCTTGCCCCCGCTTTCCCAAATAAAAGGGCGAAAAGGCGAGCAAAAATGCGCCCGAGAAGCCCTCCGCCAAAGGGGGTATCGTCAAGGGATGCAAGAAGATAGATGCCGAGGCGCAGAAGAGAAAGCGAGCGCCTTGGTCCCCATGCGGCAAGCGAGAGGAGGAAAAGGGGCAAAAGCGGCGCGCCCGCCCCGAAGAAATAAAGGGCGATGGCAGATGGAAGGTCCCCGAGCGGTCCGAGCGAAAACGAGCAGAATCGACAAAGGAGCGACAGAAGGCAAAGCAGGGCGCAAAAAAGAAGGACGGGGGGCGGTGCGCCGCGGATCCTGCGCCCCCCTGACTTGCGCTTTGGCTTCGGTCGGGGCGGCATGGCTTCTGTCCTTTCGGGAGCTTATTTCTTTGACTACTTTATATCATACCAAAACCGAGGGTCGAATACAAGGGGTTTACCAAAAAACGCCTATCCGATTTTTCTTTTTTGAAGGCTTTTTTCCCCAAAAAAACGCCAGAGGGGCGAATTTCGGGGAATTTCGCGCTTTAGGGGCGAGTATCACACCTGTATCTCGCCGATTTCGCGTTTCTCTCGCGAAAGGTCGCGTTCCTGCTTCAACTTCGCGCGCCGAGCCGTTTTTCCCTTGACAAACGATTATTTTAATTATATAATAGAACTACTGTTTTTTAAGCAGAGTTCAAAATAAGGGAGTGTGGTCAGTCTTTTTATGGACCCGTACAGTTGGTTATTACTTTGTAGCTGTATCGTACTTATCTTCTTCAGTGCGTATTTTTCTGCGGTGGAGAGCGCCTTTGCCGGTGCCTCGCGCGTTCGGCTCAGAAGCCTTTCGGACGAGGGGAACCGACGTGCAAGACGCGCCCTTCGCATCTCTGAAAATTTCGATCGGGCTCTGATCTCCTTGCTCGTCGGAAACAACGTCGTCAATACCCTTTGCGCCTCGCTTGCAACCGTCTTTGCCCTGCGGGTCTTTACCGAGGGGGGGACGAGCGAGGTCGATCCGCTCCTGACCCTTGCCATCACGGCGGTGACGACTCTTGTGATCTTTTTGCTTGGGGAGCTCGTTCCGAAAACGCTTGCCAACTCGGCAAACGATCGGGCGGCGATGCTCTTTGCCCCCTCGTTTTCGGTCTTTTGCATCCTGATCCGTCCGATCTCGATCATCTTTTCGGGCATTACCGCTCTCGTCAACCGTCTTGGAGGCGACCATGAGGAGCCGACCGTGACCGAGGAGGAGATCTCGAGCATCATTGAGACGGTTGAGGAGGAGGGCATCATCGACGAGGAGCAGGGCGAGCTTCTTCAGTCTGCGCTTGAGTTCTCCGAAACGACGGTTGCCGACGTTCTGACCCTTTGGGACGACGTCACCAAGATCTCGCTTGGGACCTCGCGCGACGAGGTGCTGAGCATCCTTCTTTCGAGCAAGCACTCGCGCCTGCCCGTGCTTGACGGCGAGCGAGTCGTGGGCGTACTGATGCAGAAGAATTTTCTAAAGGCCTATATCGCGGGGGGAAGATGCGAGGTCGCATCGCTGATGAGCCGCCCGTCGTTCGTTCGCCTTGACGCCGTCATTGACGAGCTTCTTCTCGAAATGAGTAAGAATAAATGCTACCTTTCGGTCGTACTTGACCGAGAGGGAAGACCGCTTGGTGTCGTGACGATCGAGGACTTCCTTGAGGAGCTCGTCGGGGAGATCTTCGACGAGGACGAGGTGGTCGATCCGAGCTTCCTGCGCCTTGGCGGAAACTACTTTGAGCTTTCAGCGTCGGTGACGCTCGGGCGTATGCTCGAGGGCATCGGCTATATCCCGACCCTGCCGCTTCCCAAAAATAAGACCCTTGGCAGCTTTCTGCTCGAGCGGCTCGGGCATCTGCCCGAGGAGGACGAGGAGTACGTCTACGAGGCGCTCTCCTTCCACGTCGACGAGGTCGAAAACGAGCGGATCGTGCGCGTGACGGTCAAGCTTGAGACCCCCGAGCTTCAGCTCGAGGATGAAAGAGAGGAGGAGGAGGTATGAATCTACCGCTCTTTATCGGCATCATGCTGATCTTCCTTGCCTTCTCGGCAATCTTCTCGGCAAGCGAGATCGCCTTCACCTCGGTCAACCGCCTGCGCCTTGAAAAGCGTGCGGAGAAGAGCCGAGGCGCCGCGATGGCTGAGCGCGTGACCGAGCACTTTAACGTTGCCATCGCGACTCTGCTCATCGGCAATAACCTCGTCAATATCTTTGCTTCCTCTGTTGCCACCACCTTTTTCATCATCCTGACCGGAAGCGAGAGCCTTGGCTCGACGATCGCGACGGTCGGAGTCACGGTGGTGGTGCTGATCTTCGGAGAGATCATTCCGAAGATGATCGGAAAGCGCTTTGCTCTTGCCGTTTGCTCGAAAATGGCGCTTCCGCTTCTTATCCTGATGGTCATTTTCCGCCCCGTCACCTTCCTTGTTCTCGGGTTCGTTGAGCTTGCGCTCTCCTTCCGCAAGAGGGAGGCGGTCCCGAGCGTGACCGAGGCAGAGCTTGCCACGATCATTGAAACCGCCGAGGAGGAGGGCGCGATCGACGAGGATAAGAGTGAGCTTGTGCAGTCGGCTCTGTCCTTTTCGGATACGACTGTCGAGGACATCCTCATGCCGAGAACCAAGCTCGATATGCTCGACGCAGACGAGGATTACAGGACGCTGCTCCGCACCCTCGTTTCCTTTAACCACACCCGTATTCCGGTCTACGAGGGGACGGTCGATCACATCATCGGTGTCCTCAACGCCAACCATTTCTACCGCGCCATCGCAAAGCGGATGCGTGCGGGGGAGAATCCCGAGGAGATCCGGGTCAGGGATTATCTTTACGAGCCGTGTTTTGTGCATAAGACCTTAAAGCTTCCGGCGGCTCTGCGCGAGCTGCGCGAGAAGCAGCTGCATATGCTCGTCGTGCTTGACGAGTACGGCGGAACGATGGGAATCGTCACAATGGAGGACATCCTCGAGCAGATCGTCGGAGACATCTGGGACGAGAGTGATACGATCCTGTCCGAGATCAGAGAGCTTGGCGAGAATCGCTACGACGTCGACGGCATGACCTCGACACGCGACTTCTTTGACGCCGCCGATCTCTCCGACCGAGATTTTGAGAGCGAGTATACCACCATGGGCGGCTGGGCGATCGAGATGCTCGAGGCAAGCCCCCACGAGGGCGACAGCTTCACCTGGAGAAACCTTTACGTTATCGTCACCGAGATGCGCGAGAATCTCGTGACCCGTCTTTCGGTCATTGTAAGACCTGAGGACGAAGATGGCGAGGAC
>JAFYMH010000073.1 GCA_017556685.1 Clostridia bacterium
CCCCGCGCTTGCCCTTGCGCGGATACGCCGCGTAAAAGCGCTCGAAGGCGCACTCCTCTCTCGCACCGTTGCCGCCCTTTGCGGCAACAGTATGAGGATCATCGTCATTTTCATTCTCATTCTCATCTTCATCCTCATCCTCATCTACATCATCATCTTCATCATACGTGCATTTGCATGCATTTGCATCTTCCGCATCGGGTTTTTCGCTGATCTTTTCTTCTGCCTTCTTCTTTTTCGGGGATTTTTTAGGGGGTTTCCCCTCCTTTTCGCCCTCTTTCTCCTTTTCCCAGCGGGCGTTTGCAGACGCTCGGCGCACCGAGCAGACCTCATCGTAGCGCGCGGCATCGAGATCAAGCTGGGTTCGGATGGCGGTGAACGCCACCTCTGCCGCCGCCGTCGGAAGCGGAGAATACGTTCCCGTCACCGCGTAATCGTAGATCGCCGTCAGAAGCGCCGCGCGCTCGGGCTCGCCAAGCAATGCGATCAGCCCTCTTTGCGACTCGTAGAGCAGAAAGCTCCTTTTTTGATTTTTTGCCAAGGGGTCCTCCTTACTCGACTTCCTCGCCGAGCATCGAGGCAAGCTCCCGCCCCTCGATATGCAGAAAGGTGAGTAGCTCCCCGAGCCGCCGCTCTGCCGCGCGGCACTCCGAGACAAGCTCCTCGGCGCGCCCGATCAGCTCGGCAAGGCGAGGCTCTCCGCAATCCGAGATCCCCTCGGTTGCCGCCTCCATGCCCCGCCAGAGCTTCGTCAGATGGGCGTATGCCGCCTCTCCGCGCCGCCTTTCGTTGCGGTTGCATTCGGCGCGCTCCCTTGCCAGACTTTGTACAAACTTCAATTCCGTAACCTCCCGTGTGCTAAAGTAACTTCTTATGTGACTATTATAGCAGGAGAAAAGTAACTTGTCAAGTGACTTTTTCAAAAAAGTTGAGAAAAAATGAAAAAAAATCGCAAGGGTATAGAAATTCGAGCCGTCCTATGCTATAATAGAGCGGATGAGAAAATATTCTAAGGATAGAACCGTGAGGACATCGAAATGAAAGAAAAGCTGACCCTTCTTCGCTCGCTTTGGGAGAGCCCCCTGGCGTTTGGCGGCAAGACGGTAACGGTTGGCGGATGGGCAAGAAGCATCCGCGATAGCCGCGTTTTTGGCTTCATTGATCTGAACGACGGCTCGTGCTTCCGCTCGGTGCAGGTCGTTTTTGAGCGCGAGAGGATCGCAAATTACGATGAGATCGCATCTCAAAACGTCGGCACGTCGCTTATCGTGACGGGCGAGCTGGTGCTTACCCCCGAGGCGAAGCAGCCCTTTGAGATCAAGGCGAGCGAGATCTCGGTTGAGGGAACGTCGACCCCCGATTATCCGCTTCAGAAGAAGCGCCATACCGTTGAGTATCTGCGCGAGATCGCCTATCTGCGCCCGAGGACCAACCTCTTCTCGGCCATCTTCCGCGTTCGCAGTGAGGCTGCCTATGCGATCCACAGCTTCTTCCACGAGAGGGGCTTTGTCTACGTGCATACGCCCTTGATTACGGCCTCCGACTGTGAGGGGGCGGGCGAGATGTTCCGCGTGACTACGCTCGACCCGAAGGAGCCGCCGCTTCGCGAGGACGGCTCGGTTGATTTCTCGCGCGACTTCTTTGGCCGCGCCGCCAACCTGACCGTGTCGGGACAGCTTGAGGGCGAGACCTACG
>JAFYMH010000005.1 GCA_017556685.1 Clostridia bacterium
GCCCTGGCCGGGCGGGGTTGAGATAGCGGCGATCGTCTCAAGCTGCATGAGAGGATCAGTCTGCATTTTCGGGAGTGAGCACGGGGGTGGCCGTCTCGGCATCGGCATTCTTCGTGCCGTTCTTGTCGTAGAAGATTACGACGCGGCGGCTGCTGTCCGAGCCGATCGAGCTCGTCATAACGCCCTCAATCGAGCTGACCTCATCGTGGATGATGCGTCTCTCGTAGGGGTTCATCGGCTCGAGCGTGACGTTTCTCTTGTTGCGCAGCGACTTCTCTGCCATACGGCGGGCAAGGGCGCGCAGTGCCGCCTCGCGCTTTGCGCGATAGCCCTCGATATCAACCGTCACGCGGCTGCGGTCGCGCTCGCCGCTTGCATTCGGTCTGGTCGTCGAGGCAAGGTTTGCAAGGTACTGAAGAGAATCGAGCGTGTCACCGTGGTGACCGATCAGAGCCGAGGCTCCCTCGCCCGAGAGGATGATACGGCGGCTTCCGTCCTCTGCCGCGTAGAGCTTGGCACAGGCGTCAATGCCGAGGTTCTTGATCAGGGTAGTGACGAAATCAAGCGCGCAATCCTCGCCCTCTGCCTTCTCAATGGGGGTGAGCTTGATCTGCTCCTCGGGGATGATCTCGCTGCGCTTTTTGGGAGCGGCGTTTCTCTGGGGCTGGGGCTTGTGCTCGTTCTTGGGGCGGCGGGGTGCATCGCTTTTCTTCTCCGAGGGAGTGTTCTTCTCGCCTCTCTCGGGACGCGCGGTGCGCTTCGGAGCGGTATCGGGAAGCTCGATGCTTGCCTTCACGCGCGCGGGCTTCACGAAGAAGCCGAGCAGTCCCTTGGTGCCGGCGTGCAGGATCTCATACTTAACGTCGGCAAGCTCGTCTGCGCCGAGCGCCATTCTTGCGTTTTCTTTTGCCTCGGTGATGTCCTTACCGAGAGCGATTACTTCTTTAATCACGGTTTTTAACCTTTCTTTCTGTCACTTTTTCGGGGGGTTCTGGTGCTGCTTTTTCACCGCGGGCTTTGCTTCGATCTCATCGTCGTCGTCAATGTGGTGAAGCGATCTCGGACGGTCTCCGTCTGCATAGGAGCGGCCCGATGCGCCGGTTGCGCGTGCGGCGTTCTTTACCTTCATATCGCGAAGCATCTGCTCCATCTCTTCCTTCGTATACTTCGGAAGGGGCATGACCTTGGCAAGCACGATCATCTGAACGATACCGAAGACCGACTGATAGATCCAGTAAACGCCAACGGCGGCAGAGATCTGGAAGGCGAAGAAGGTGGTCATCACCGGCATCATCCATTCCATGATGCCCATCGAGACCTTCTGATCGGGGGTAGACGCCTGCATCTGCTGTGCGGCGTTGGCGCCAAGACGCTTGGTCAGGCGCATCGAAACGATCGAAAGCACGAGGTTGATGCCCGGGATCAGCCACAGCCAGTTGAAATGACCGAGGCTCGGGGTCGATCCAAGATTGATCGCACCGAAAAGATCAAAGCGGGGAAGGATCGAGAGCGATTTTCCGGTAACCTCCTCAAGCACGCCTGCATTCTCGCGGAGCAGAGAGACGAGCTCGACCTGATTGACCGCAGAAAGCTTGGTTGCCGCGGCATCGCCCGCAAGACCCTTGACACTGTTCCACATCTCAAGGATGTCGTTTGAGGAGAACAGGCAGATATAGGTCAGCGGCTCGCGGATGATCTCAAAGAGGATTAAGATGATCGGGAGCTGAATGAGAAGCGGCAGACAGCCCGACATGGGCGAATAGCCCTCGGCCTGCTGCAGAGCCATGAGCTCCTCCTGCTTCTTGCGAAGCGTCGGCTGATCGTTTCTGCCGGCATACTTTTTCTCGATGGCGAGCATCTTCGGACGGATGCGTGCCATCTTGATCTGACTCTTCTGCTGACGGATCGAAAGGGGAAGCAGAACGAGCTTCACGCCGAGCGAGAAGAGCAGAAGCGCCAGCGCGTAATGCCCGGTCCAGCTGTTGAAGACGCGCAGAAGCCAGGCAAAGGGAATGGCGATCGCATCTCCTACGGGACCCATACACGAGGTCAGACACGTGACGGTTCCGACGAGCGTCAGAACGATCAGGATAATTTTCGATACTTTCATGGTTTGATTCCTTTAGCTATGTGGTGTAATACTATCCGTTTGACTTGGATTCTCCTTTTCTCTGCTGAGAGGGACCCTCGGGTAACGCGCCTTCCTGTCGGGAACCGGATCAAGCCCGGGGCGGCAGAAGGGGTTGCAGCGCAAAATGCGCCAAAGCGATAGCCCAAATCCCACGAAAAAGCCTCTTTTACGAAAAGCCTCAAGGGCGTAGGCAGAGCAGGTCGGATAAAACCTGCAGCAGGGCGGTTTGATGGGAGAGATCCATTTTTGGTAGAGCCGGATAAGGAGCATACAGAGATACTTCATTTTTGCACCATATCGAGCCTTTCAAGGGCTCTTATGAGATCCGGCACGAGATCGGTGCTCTTTTTCGTCGTTGCCGCTTCTCTTGCGGCAATAACGATGAGGTAGCCGACCTTGACGTTTTGCAGAGAGATCGCACTGCGGTAAGCCTCGCGGAGAATGCGCTTGGTGCGGTTGCGGACGACCGCGCCTCCGAGCTTTTTGGAGACGGTCAGACCGATCCGATTGACCCTGCGCTTTTCGGGATGCGCCTTGGCAAGGCGCGCGGCGGCATAGTCCGGCAGAACGTAAACTGCAATATTCGGGGTAACGAAGCGCTTGCCCTTCGCGTACGCCTTGGAATACAAATGATTCTCACAGATGGCTCTGAATTTCAAATACTCACCTGCTTTTCTCCATATAAAGCAAAAACCCCGATAAAGCACGCCGTGAATTATCGGAGGTTTTTTGACTTGCGCCGCGTGGGGCGCTCAACGAAAAGTTCAGACTCAGTAGCTGAGACGAGCTCTGCCCTTCAGACGTCTTCTCTTCAGCACTTTTCTGCCGTTGGCGGTAGACATTCTCTTGCGGAAGCCATGCTCCTTCGCTCTCTGTCTCTTCTTGGGCTGATAGGTTCTTTTCATGCCATACACCTCCTGTTGGTAGTAAAATCAAAACGGTATGACCGCAAATTGTCAGCGTACCGATATGCAAGCACAGAACATTATACTATAAGTATGGTAGTTTGTCAAGCGATTTATGAAAAAAAGAGGAAAAAGAGGAAAAAGTGGAAAGCTCCGACAAGGCGCGGATGCCGTCGGAGCTTTCTCGGTTACCAGGCGAGGAACTCCTCGCCGCGAAGCTTTAGGATCGCCTCGACGAAGAAGTAGTCGCCGTAGATGATCGGGATGTGGTCGCCCTTTCCGTCGCTGTTGTAGCGCTCGGTGCCCATTTGCAGAACCGAATCCTCGTCATCCTGCCAGTTGCAGAAGCGCTCCTCCATCGCGCGAAGAAGCTTGATCGCGCTGTCAAGGTAGATCTTCTGCTCGCCCTCGGGAACGCATTTTGCAATCTCGATCAGACCGCATGCGGCAACGGCACCTGCGGTGCTGTCGTAGCGCTTCGGCTCCTCGGGTGCGCGGAAATCAACGATCGGAAGCCAATCGTCTGCGACGAGGTTGGTAATGAAATAGTGAGCAACCCGCTTTGCGGTGTCGAGATACTCGACCTTTTTCGTGTGGATATAGGAGAGCACGAAGCCGTAGAGCGCCCAAGCCACACCGCGCGACCAGGACGAGCCGACGGCATAGCCTTGCCCTGCGAGGGTCTCGATCACGTCTCCGTTTTCAACGTCGTGCGAGACGATATGTGCGACCGAGCCGTCGGGACGGACGTGATCGCGCATCGCCATATCGGCGTGTGCCACGGCGATCTTTTCAAAGCGCGGATCTCCGAGCTCGCGGCTTGCCCAGTAGAGCAGGGGGATGTTCATCATGCAGTCGATGATCGTCCATCCCGCCATATCGCCGTTCCAGCTGCGGATGTATTTGCCCGAAATGTTATAGCGCGAGGCAAGGGTCATTGCGGCAAGGAGGTTGCGGTTGCGCGCCTCGGCGTTTCCGGTCAGACGGTAGTTTGCGCCGCTCATGATGTGCCACATAAAGCCGACGTCGTGGTGAAGCACCGCAACGTTGGCAAACGCGGCGTCCATCAGACGCTCGGCGTTCTCTGCCGTGATCCTGTACTCCTCGTTTTTCGAGCCGAGGTACATCAGCCACATCAGACCGCCCCAAAAGCCGTTGGTCCACCAGCTGATGCTCTTTCCCTGACGGTCGTCGTGTACGCCGTTTACCGTCGTGTAGGGGATCTTGTCGCGCGAGCGGACGGCGACCTGCTTCAGCTTGCCGTCAAGCTTTTCCCAGGTTTGGTCGATGAAGGACTTGTTTGCGGAAATGATCTTATCGTACATAGCTAACGATCCTTTCGCCGTATTCGAGAGGGGGATCAGGGCTGCTTACCGATGTAAGCGAGGATACCGCCGTCCACGTACAGAATGTGACCGTTGACGAAGTTCGAGGCGTCGGAGGCAAGGAAGATCGCAGGACCCATCAGATCCTCGGGCGTGCCCCATCTTGCAGCGGGGGTCTTTGCAATAATGAAGGCGTCAAAGGGATGGCGCGAGCCGTCTGCCTGCTTCTCGCGAAGCGGCGCGGTCTGGGGCGTTGCGATATAGCCGGGGCCGATGCCGTTGCACTGGATGTTCGCCTCTCCGAACTCGGAGGCGATGTTCTTGGTCAGCATCTTCAGACCGCCCTTTGCGGCGGCGTATGCCGAAACCGTCTCGCGGCCGAGCTCGCTCATCATCGAGCAGATGTTGATGATCTTGCCGTGACCCTTCTTCAGCATGCCGGGGATGACCGACTTTGCCATAATGAAGGGGGCGTTGAGGTCAACGTCGATGACCTTGCGGAAATCGCTTGCCGACATCTCGCACATCGGGATGCGCTTGATGATGCCCGCGTTGTTGACGAGGATATCGACCGTGCCGACCTCGCTTTCGATCTTGGCGATCATCTCGGTAACGGCTGCCTCGTCGGTGACGTCGCAAACGTATCCGTGTGCCTCGATGCCGTCGTTTTTGTAGGCGGCAAGCCCCTTATTTACAAGCTCCTCGTTAATATCGTTGAAAACGATCGTTGCGCCCGCCTTGGCGTATGCGGAGGCGATGGCGTATCCGATGCCGTAGGAGGCACCGGTCACAAGGGCAATCTTGCCCTTCAGGCTGAACATATCACACATGATGCTTTCTATCCTTTCTAAGCGTTACAGAAGATCCTTGGTTTCGATGTGGTCCATATCGGTGAACTCCTGGTTCTCACCGCACATTGCCCAGATGAAGGAGTATGCGCGCGTGCCGACGCCCGAATGGATCGACCAGCTCGGGGAGATGACTGCCTCCTCGTTGTGCATGATGATGTGACGGGTCTCCTTCGGCTCGCCCATCATATGGAAGACAACGTCGTTCTCGCCCATATCGAGGTAGAGGTAGACCTCCATTCTGCGATCGTGGGTGTGGCAGGGCATGGTGTTCCAGTTCGAGCCTGCCTCAAGCTGGGTCAGACCCATCGCGAGCTGGCAGCTCTGCATGACCTCGGGGTGGATGTACTGGTTGATGACGCGCTTGTTGCACTCCTCAACGCTTCCGCAGGGAACCTTCTTCGCCTTGGTGATATCGATCTTGCGGATCGGATAATCTGCGTGCGCGGGGCAGGAGCTGACGTAGAACTTTGCGGGATTCTCGGGATCGAGCGAGCGGAAGGTGATCTCCTTGTTTCCGCGGCCGATGTAGATGCCGTCGCGGGGATTCATCTCGTACTCAACGCCGTCAACCGTGATGATACCCTTTCCGCCGATATTGATCGAGCCCATCTCGCGTCTCTCAAGGAAATAGTTTGCGGCAAGCTCCTTGCCCGCCTCAAGCTTCAGCGTCTGGAATACCGGCATCAGACCTGCGGTAATGATGCGGTCGATGTGGCTGTAGACCATACGCACGTTATCCTTGGTAAAGAGATTGGCGATATGGAACTCCTCTCTGAGTCTTTCCGTTGTGTAGTGGCGAACGTCCTTTGCGTTCGATGCCTGGCGAACCTCCATGGCTTTGATCTCCTCCTTCAAATATTGACCGAATACCTCGATCTGTGATAGTGCCGCCCAAGACAGCGGCGTTGTGACCTGCTTGAAATTGTGCAAAAATACGCTCTTGGTAAGCTTCTTCTCAAAGCTGAGTGCCTGTCCCTCTGCCGTCCCCTCAAGGGATGCCGTCAGGGTCTCGCCGTCCGAGAAGGTGACGTCGATCGACTTCCAGAAGGTGTCGTGCGGGAAGTCGGCACGAAGGTAGAACAGGATTTTGTCGATCTCGACCTCGCGCCCGAAATCGAGCGTGTACTCAAGATCCTCCCGCGCGCCTCCCGCCCAGGAATGGTAGGGGAAGCCGCCGTGCCCCTCGTTATGACAAACGCCGTCAATGGCGTTCCTCTCGTAAAAGCAGGGATCCTCCCTCGTGACGAAGTTGGCGCTTGCATGGGGGAAATTCTTGCAGGCACCGTGACAGTCGTGGGAATTCAGCGCAATATTGCGGTACCCGTACGCTTCCTCATCCTCAAGCTCCCTTGCACGAAGACGGTGCTCGCCTCCCTCGAAGGCATCGGGATGGTATCCCTTTGCGCGAACCGATCCGAAGGGGACTCGGAAATCAAAGCGTCTGCCGGGAACGCAAACGATACTCTCTTTGAGGGTGGGATCGAGTTGAACGGCAATAAAGGCGCCCTCAGACATCGAGACCGAGATCTTGTCGCCCTCGGCGTACTCGCCGGGGTAAACGGCATCGACCGTGTAGCCCGAGGCCTCAAACTTGATCTGCCCGTCCTTATCGACCACGCGCAAATGCAGCATCGTATATCCTCCTTCCATATATTTTATATAGATATACAAAAATATAATAACATTCTTTTTTTGCAAATTTATTGCAAAATTCATTTTTATTATTGCAATTCTCACCATACTTTGCTATACTACTTCCGAAAGCGCAAAAAAGCAAAAGGAGAGGGCAAAAATGCGGTGTCTGTTTGAGCATTGTAAGGAGGCGGTCGAGTATGCAAGCCGAACCAAGACCTTCGGGGCATACTATTCCGAGCGGCAAAGCCCCGATCGGGATATCCACGTACACGAATGCTGTGAGATCCTGCTCTGTCTGTCGGGAGGCGAGCATTTTCTGATCGACAACCGCGTATACGACGTCAGCGACGGCGACCTCTTTATCATCAACCAATTCGAGGCGCATAAGATCACGGTGCGGCAGGGCGCAGACTTCCGCCGCTTCGTGCTTGAGCTGCACCCAACCTTTCTGTACGCAAGCTCCACTGAGGAGACCAATCTGCTCGACTGCTTTTCGCATGCAAACGGTGCGAAAAACAAGCTCTCGCTCTCGGCAGAGGAAACCGAAACGCTCGTCTCTCTCTTTCGGGAGCTTTCGGCAGAGGAGGCGTACGGGGACGATCTGATCAAAAAAAGCACCGTGCTTCGTATCCTCGTTTATATTCGACGCCTGTACGAAACGCGAGCCGACGAGCCGCCGGTCGCGGGGGAGAGGCATCGCGCCGTCCGACTTGCCATCGAGTATATCAACGAAAATTACGCCCAGGAGCTGTCGCTCGAGGCGATCTCAAAGGTCTGCTTCGTTTCGGTCAATCAGCTTTGCCGTCTGTTTCGGCGGTTCTGCGGGACGACGGTTTCCAAATATCTCACCTCTAAGCGCATCGCCGAGGCAAAAAAGTTGCTTTCGGCAGGAAAAAACGTCACCGACGCGGCATACCTCTCGGGCTTTAACGATTATGCGAATTTCATCCGCGTCTTCAAAAGCCACGTCGGCATTTCCCCCGGGAAATATAAGGCGCAGCTCGACGCATACCGCATCTCCCCCGTCTGAGCTCGCCCGTCGCCATCTCCTCTCTCAAACAAAAATTTTCCGTTTATATTTTATAAATGCCTGCAAACAATAGGAGCAGAGACGAAACGGCAGATACCGCCACGGCGGTTTCGCCGTGGCGCTCTCGAGGATAGCGAGTCAACAAAAAGCCTTCTCGAATTGATATTCGGGAAGGCTTTTGTAAATTTATAAGACGGGTTTCAATCAAATTGATAATTTTATATGATTTGGTTTAGTCATAAAAGCACGTACTTGTTATTTCACGTCCGTGACCGCGAAAACGTGGTTAAGTAATGATAACGAGTTGAAGGATTATTTCATCTCTGTTCCTTCGTATTTGCATTTTACGGATTGGTAGAAATCGAACGCGAACGTTTTCATAATATCAGCATCCCTCTCATCCGCAGCAAAATGAATATACGAGTGCTTCTCATCACCGTACTTTTCTCTCGTATAGTAAATATAACTGCCTTTAGGGCAACCGAAATCTACAGCTTCCATTCTCATTAAAGGCGTATCTTTAGACCAAACAATATCAGAGAAAATCAGTTTAAGATCGTTAACGGCGTAAGGACGCGGTACTTTTTTCACAATATCGCTTATCAGAGGATATTCTACCGTTCCACTTATATCAAACGTGTTTTCATTATAATTTCGCAAACAAACATCTTCTGATATATGACCTTCGCCATGGTCGGATTTTTCATCTTCTCTGTAACTATTGAAAATAGGATGTCTTTTGCAAATACTCAATATTGCGTTTTTATTTCTATTGGAATGGATTTTCCCTTCAAACTCATATTCGATGATAGAACAAGAAATGTTCCAAAGACAATTCCGATAGGAGATTTTGTACTTTTTAAGCAATTCTTCGATAGCACATAAAACCTCGCTCGGGTTAATTGCCTTGTAAATACGATAAGTATTTATTATGTTACTCATCTAAAATTTACCTCCATTCATCAATGTATCATTCCGATTCCATATCTTCCTTGATAAGCGCCCTCATCATAATTATTCTTTCTGCATAATTATACACCAATCGCTCAAAAAACGAAATAGGTTCATCTAATATTTTTGCCGCAAGTGGCAAAAATATTAGATAGATAACGTATTGTTTCAATAATAATGGCGATAACCGAAACAAATTCGCACCGAAGCTGCTCTGCTTACGCTTCATCAGTTCGGGCGGTGTCTTACTTAAATACTGCCTACCGAGAGAGGAACTATTTTGTACTTTACAGCAAAAACACCCCTATCTACCGTCTTGACAAGCTGATGATTTGCATCGTAAGCGTTGTTTAAGGAACCGTAATTCGCTAGGAGCCTTCAACGTTTGCAAAACAAAAATTTTCCGTTTATATTTTATAAATGCTTGCAAACAATAGGAGCAGAGACGAAACGGCAGATACCGCCACGGCGGTTTTGCCGTGGCGATCTCGAGGATATAGATATAAAAAGAGGAGAAAACGCAAGATGTCTAAGAACAAGGTTGCAGTTCCCGAGGCACAGGCAGCTCTTGACCGCTTCAAGATGGAGGCGGCCGCAGAGGTTGGCGTGAACCTGAAGAACGGCTACAATGGCGATCTCACCTCGCGTCAGGCAGGCTCGGTCGGTGGCCAGATGGTCAAGAAGATGATCGAGAAGTACGAGAACGATATCAAGTCGAAGGGCTGATTTCAGCTCGTACGGGACCGCCGCTGATGCGGCGGTCTTTTTATATATAAAAATATGAAGAAAAAAGCTTCGCCGACAGCAATCCATATCGAAGAAAAACGATTTTTTGAAAAAAACCGAAAAAACTTTCAAAAAAGCCTTGACAAACCACCATAGATGTAGTAGAATAGACAGGCTCACCGCGAGGC
>JAFYMH010000074.1 GCA_017556685.1 Clostridia bacterium
ACGATGATGCCTCCGGGATGCTGTCCCGTCGTGCGCTTGACGCCGACGCAGCCCGCAACGAGGCGCTCGACCTCCGCCTTCGGAAGCGAAACGCCCTTCTCCTCAAGGTACTTCATGACGTACCCGAAGGCGGTCTTGGAGGCAAGGGTGCCGATGGTTCCCGCGCGGAAGACGTTCCCCGCGCCAAACAGCTCCTCGGTGTACTTATGGACCCTTCCCTGCACGTCGCCCGAGAAGTTCAGGTCGATATCGGGGGACTTATCTCCGTAGAAGCCAAGGAAGGTCTCAAAGGGAATATCGTGCCCGTCGGCGTGAAGGGGCTTGCCGCACCTCGGGCAGAGCTTGTCGGGCAGGTCAAAGCCCGAGCCGTAGCTTCCGTCGGTGATGAACTCGGAGTATTTGCACGCGTTGCATCGGTAATGCGGCGGCAGAGGGTTGACCTCCGAGATGCCCGACATCGAGGCAACAAATGACGAGCCGACCGAGCCGCGCGAGCCGACGAGATACCCGAGGCTCTCGGAATAGGCAACGAGCTTCTGCGCGATCATGTAAAGGACGGCAAAGCCGTTTTTGATGATCGAATCAAGCTCCCTTGTAAGGCGTTTTTCGACGATCTCGGGAAGCGGATCTCCGTACCAATCGTGGGCGCGGTCCCAGCATAGGCGCGTCAATTCCTCCTCTGCCCCCGGGAGCGCGGGGGTGTAGGTGCCGTCGGGGATCGGAAGGATCTCCTCGATCGAGTCGGCGATCCTTCGGGGGTTGGTGATAACGACCTCGCGCGCAAGCTCGTCCCCAAGATAGGAAAACTCGGCGAGCATCTCGTCGGTGGTGCGGAAATAGATGCCCGTATCGCGGTCGCCGTCCGAGAACTTCATGCCCTTAAGAAGGATCTTTCGGTAGATCTCGTCCTCGCGGCGCAGAAAATGCGCGTCGCAGGTCGCGCAGACAGGCTTTCCGAGCTTTTTGCCGAGCGCGATGATGCGGCGGTTGATCTCGATCAGAGCCGCATCGTCCTGCACGCGCCCCTCATGAACGAGGAAGCGGTTGTTCGAGAGCGGCTGGATCTCAAGATAATCGTAGAAGGAGGCGATCTCCTCGATCGCGGCGTCGGGAAGGTTGTCAAGGATCGCCGAATAAAGCTCTCCCGACTCGCACGCCGAGCCGATGACCAGACCCTCGCGGTGCTGCTCGATGACGCTCTTCGGCATACGCGGAAAGCGCTTATAGTAGTCAAGATAGCTTTTCGAGATGAGCTGATAGAGGTTTTTCAGTCCCGTTTTGTTCTTGGCGAAAATGACCATATGACGGGGCTTAAGCTTTAAGGGATCTGCCTTCTCGCTCATCGCCTCGGACATCTGCCTGAAATCGAGGATTCCCTCGTCGCGAAGGCGCGACTGCATGACGAAAAAGATGCGCGCAAGCATCTCTGCGTCCTCGTCGGCGCGATGGTGGTTGAAGTCCCCGAGTCCGTAATGCTCGGCGATGGCGTCAAGGGTATGGCGCCGCAGCTCTGGATTGACGTAGCGCGAGAGCGCAAGGGTATCAAGATAGGGGCTCGTGAAGGGGATCCCCGCGCGCTCGGCGGCAACCCTGATAAAGCCGGTATCGAAGTTGGCGTTATGAGCAACGAGCACAGAGTCGCCGACAAACTCGAAAAACTCGGGAAGCACACCCTCGATCGTCGGCGCGTTTGCCACCATCTCGTCGGTGATGCCGGTCAGAGAAACGATGTTCGACGGGATCGGCATGCCGGGGTTGACAAGGCGCTCAAAGCGCTCAAGCACCTCGCCGCCCTTGATCCTGACGGCGCCGATCTCGGTGATCCCCGAGCTTCGGTTGTCAAGACCGGTCGTCTCGATATCGAAAACGACGAGCTCGTCCGAAAGAGCGGCGTCGGTCGCACCGTAGACGGCGCGCGCCGTATCGTTGACGTAATAGCACTCGATGCCGTAGAGGATCTTGACGCTTGCCTTCTGCTTCTTTTTGGCAAGCATGATCTCGGGGAAGCTCTGAACGTTTCCGTGATCTGTGATCGCAACGGCAGGATGTCCCCAGCGCTCGGCGGTCGCCACAAGCTCGTCGGGGCGGATAAGCCCATCCATCGACGACATGACGGTATGCAGATGAAGCTCGACCCGCTTTTCGGGCGCATCGTCGCGTCTCTCAAGCTTTTTGATCTTCATGATCGCCTTGGGCGAGGCGATCAGCTCGTTATCGAAGCGGTCGCGCAGGACCCTTGCCTTAACGGCAAGAGACGTCCCCGCCTTGAGAGAGCCCATCCAGGCAAGCTCCTCGGGGCTCCCTGTCTTTTTGATCTGGATCGAGGAGGTGCCGTCGGTGACCGAAATAGTATGCGTGATGCGGTCGCCCGCGCGGTTCGTGCGCTCCTCGTGGGAAAAGACGGTAGAAAGGAACAGGAGATCCCCTCTCGGGTCGGTGACCGAAACGAGAGGCGTCGGGGCGTCGATCGGGAAGGCGTCGCCGTAAAGCGGCTCGGCACCGTCGACCTCAAAGATGGTCGCTCCGACCGAAAGGCGGGTCCCATCGTGGGTGATATGCGTGTCCTCTCCAACCGTAAGAGAGGTCACGCGCTTTGGCTGTGCGGCAAGCTCCGCCTCCCTTGCCCTTGCCTCTTCCTCGGCGCGGGCGCGGCGCTCTGCGGCAGAGCGCTCGGCACTCTCGCGCAGCATACGCTCCGCCTCCTCGGCGTGGCGCGAAAGGCGCGCCTCGGTCAATGCGGCGGCATCCTCCGAGGACTCGATCACGACCCGACGCTCGGCGCCGTAGCGCGAGCGGATGATATTCTCAAGAATGGTGACCGTTCCGCTGTCATTGACGATCCCGATGCCGGCAAGCAAATACGGAAGCGAGCAGGTGACGGTCGTTCCGTCATCGTAATAGGCGGCATCGTAGAAAAACCCCGGGGTCACAGCCCCGACGCGCATCGCCTCCTCGGCGATCTCGCCCATTACGGCGGCAGAAAAGAGCTCGGGGGGCATATGCGGAAAAATGCGGAAGGACGCCGCCTCGTAAAGCTCGGCAAGCTCCTTTTCGATCGCATAGAGAAGATCTGCCGAAACGCGGCGGTCAAAGGAAAGATCGACCTCAACGCGAAGCGGAGATTGACTTACGCGCATGCCTCCCCATACCGAAGAGGCGAGCAGCTCGCGCCGCTCACCCGTTGGCTGATATTTTTTGAAGCGACCAAGGAAGGTCATGGGCTCGCTCATCACTGTAAGATCTCCTTTTCGAGAGCCAAAATGGTGTCGATCAAGACGTCAACGATCCTCTCGGCGGGATACTTGGCGACGATCTCGCCATGGCGGAAGAGCAGAGCCTCCCCATCGCCTCCCGCGATCCCGACGTCTGCCTCGCGCGCCTCGCCCGGTCCGTTGACCGCACAGCCCATGAAGGCGACCTTCAGGGGAAGGCGGCGAAGCCCGAGGGCATCGATTTTAGCCTCAAAATCGGCAAGCAGGGGGATCAGGTCGATCCTCGTCCGTCCGCAGGTCGGGCAGGAGATAACGTCCATGCGGCGCGTCGCGTCAAGCCCGAGGGCTGCCAGAATATCGCGTGCGGCGGGGACCTCGCTCGTCGGGTCTGCCGTCAGAGAAACGCGGATCGTATCCCCGATGCCGTCGGCAAGCAGAGAGCCGATGCCGACCGCGCTTTTGATCATCCCCGCGCGCACCCCTCCCGCCTCGGTCACCCCGAGATGCAGGGGGTAGTCGGTGCGCTCGGCAAGGATGCGGTTCGCCTCGATCATCGTCTTGACGCTCGACGCCTTGACCGAGATCACGGTATCGTAAAAATCCATCTCCTCAAGAAGCGACGCGTGATAGAGCGCGCTCTCAGCCAGTGCCTCGGCGCTCGGCGCGCCGTATTTTGCAAGGATATGCTTTTCAAGAGAGCCGGAGTTTACCCCGATGCGGATCGGGATCCCCCGCTCACGGCATGCCGAAACGACGGCGGTGATCTTCTCGCGCGAGCCGATATTGCCGGGGTTGATGCGGATCTTATCGGCTCCCGCCGAAATGGCGGCAAGAGCGATCCGATAGTCAAAATGGATATCGGCAACGAGCGGCACCGAAACGCCCTTCTCCTTGAGGTAGGAGAAGGTAGACGCCGCCTCAAGTGTCGGTACGGCAAGGCGCACGACGTCACACCCCGCCTTGGCAAGCGCCGTTACCTGCCCGAGGGTCGCTTCCCGATCGAGGGTATCGGTATTGGTCATCGACTGCACGGCGATGGGGCTCCTGCCGCCGATCGAAATGCCGCCGATCGAGATCTGCCGAGAAACTCTCCTTGCTTTTGCCATATCCTTTCCTTTCCGTCAGATTAAGTCAGAAGAATCCGACGAGGTCCTTGATGGTAATGAAGATCAGAAATCCGAAGAAGAAAACCGTAAAGACCGACTCCAGCGCGAGCGACACCCTTTTGGGGATCGGACGGCGGAAGACCATCTCGTAAAGCGTATAGACGATGTGTCCGCCGTCGAGCGGCGGAATGGGAAGCAGGTTGAAAACGCCGAGGTTGATCGAGATCACGACGGTGATATAGAGAAGACTGTCAAAGCCTCCCCTTGCCGCCTCGGTGATCGCGCCTGCCGTTCCGACCGGTCCTGCCACGGCGTCGATGGTATAGCGCCCCGTAAAGAGATCAAAGAGCGACTCCCAGATCATCTCAACGATATAGCAGCCTCTGAAAAAGGCGTGGCGCAGAACCGAACCAAAGCTCCGCTCCTCGGGCATGACCGTAAAATCGATCGACCCGAAGCGCTGTCCCTCAAGCTCTTCGACCGGGAAGGTGACGTGGAGCGTCTCGCGCGTGCCGTCGGCGTGCCTCACCCGAACGGCAAGGGGCTCTCCGGTATAGCCGTAGCGCATGATCTGATACATCAGCTGATCCGAGATAAAGACCCGCTGTCCCGCGACCGAAAGGATCTCGTCGCCGACGCGAAGCCCATCGTCATAGCTCGACGAGCCGTCCTCGGCAGGATAGATGCCCGATACCGTCGTCGTACCGAGCATCGAATGCTCGGGCGATCCGTAGGCAAGCGAAAGGCAAAGCGCGAAAAGAAGCACGGCGCCGAGAAGGAGATTCATCGCCGCGCCCGCGGCATGGACGATCAGTCGCTGAAGGGGCGTACGCGAGGCAAGGGTATTTCCCTTGTTGGCAACCGTATATCCCTCGTCGTCGCTGCCCTTCTCGACTTCATCGGGAAGCGGCGGCACCGACTCAAAGCCAAAGCGCGGCCGCGCGTCGGCATCCTCAACAAGCTCCCCTGCCATGCTCACGAAGCCTCCGAGGGGGAGGATGCGAAGCGAATAGCGGATGCCGGTCTTTTTCGAGCGAAATGAACAAAGGCGCGGTCCCATACCGATCGCAAACTCGTTTATCTCAACGTGAAAGAGCCTTGCCGTCAGATAATGCCCGAATTCGTGAACCAGGATCAGAAGACCGAAAACGAAAATCGCAATCAGAATTGCCATGCGGGGATGGTATCCTTTCTTTCGGGAGATGCTCCCGTATCAGAGAATCGAATTTGCAAGCCGACGCGCCTCTCGGTCGCTCTCGAGAATCCCTTCAAGGGTCGAGGCCGACGCGGCGCCCGAGAGACGGGAAACGACGTCAGAAACGACCTCGGCGATCCGATGAAAGGGGATCTGCTCCCGAAGGAAGGCGGCGACCGCCACCTCGTTTGCCGCGTTGAGCGCGGCAGGGACAGCTCCCCCATCCGATGCCGCCGAGAAGGCGAGGGCAAGCAGGGGGAAGGTCTCGGTATCGGGGCGCTCAAAGGTCAGACGGGAAAGCTTAAAGAGATCAAGGGGCGGCGTCAGACCCTCGGCACGCGACGGATAGGAGAGCGCATACTGCACGCAAAGGCGCATATCGGGAGTCGACATTTGCGCGATGGTTGCACCGTCAATATATTCCACGGCAGAGTGGATTATACTCTCGGGATGCACAACGACCTCGATTTGGCTCGCCTCAACGTCAAAGAGGCGCACCGCCTCGATGACCTCAAAGCCCTTGTTCATCAGGGTCGCGCTATCGACCGTGATCTTCGCGCCCATCTGCCAGGTGGGATGCGCCAGCGTTTCGGCAAGGGTCACGCTCCGAAGCCTCTCGGGAGTATATCCGCGGAAGGGACCGCCCGAAGCGGTCAGAAAAATGCGCCTGACCTCACGGGCATCCCCCGCGTGCAGGCACTGGAAGATCGCGCTGTGCTCGCTGTCGACCGGGATGATCTCGCATCGGCTTTTTTTCGCCTCCGCCATGACGATCTCGCCCGCTACGACGAGCGATTCCTTATTGGAAAGCGCAAGACGCCCCCCTTTTTTCACGGCGGCGAGCGTCGGGGCAAGCCCTGCCTCGCCGAGAATGGCGTTGACGGTTACCTCGGCGCTTGAGTCAAGGATCGCCTCGCAGATCGCCTCATCCCCACCGTACACGCGAACGTCGGTATCGGCAAGGGCAAGACGGAGCGCATCCGCCGCCCCTCTGTCCGCCATGACGGCAACGCGGGGAGAAAACTCGCGGCAAAGCGCCTCGGCATCCGAGACGCGCCTTGCCGCTGTCAGAAGCTCGACCTTGATATTGTGCCGTCTTGCAACCTCAAGGCTCTGCCGTCCGACCGAGCCGGTTGCGCCGAGCACCGCGATCGAGCGCGGCATCGTTTGCTCTCTCATCGCGCACCTCTCAGAGCACGAGCGCCGCAAAGGCGCCGCCGATCGAGAAGATGGCGTAAAGCAGGGGGGCGGTCGTCAAAACCGAGTCGAAGCGATCCATCACGCCTCCGTGCCCCGGGAAGATCGAGCCGTAATCCTTCACTCCCCTCTCGCGCTTAATGAGCGAGGCGATGAGATCCCCGATCTGCGAGAGGAAGGCGCAGAGCGCGCCCGATACGGCAAGCACCGCGTAATTCGGGGTATGCCCGAGTGCATACTGCATGACAAGTCCAAACACGACGAAGGAAAGGATGCCGAACAGCGTTCCGCCGATCGCGCCCTCGACCGTCTTTTTGGGGCTGATCTCGGGGATCAGCTTATGCCGACCGAAAAAGCGGCCCGTGAAGTAGGCAAAGGTATCGGTCACCCAGGGGGCGATAAAGACGAGAAGATACAGGTACTCTCCCGCCTCGGTATGGTAGCGCAGAAGCGAGATCGAAAGAAAGCCGACGACGATATAGAGTACGGCAGTAAAGATCGAGGAAACGCTCGAGAAGGCAAGCCTGCCGCGGCGAAGGACCGCCACGACGTAAAGCCAGAAGAGGAAGAAGGTCAAGGCGCCGAACAAAATCAGCCAAAGCACCTTGACGTCAGAGAGGAAATAGGCGGCGAAGGGCAGAGCGAGGGCGATCGGGTAGGCAGGCCACGCAAGGGCGAGATCCCGCCTTGCGCCAAGGGCAGAGAGCATCTCGAAAACCGCCATGACCGACAGCAGCGCCCAGGCGATCGGAAAAACGAGCGTTTTCGAGAAAAAGAGGATCAGAAGGAGCAGAGGGATCAAAACCCCCGCAGTCAAAATGCGTTTGAGCATACCTTACTTCCTTTCGGAGTCTTTTTTGTGATAACGGGGGAACTTCGACAAGGAAGCTCCCCCGTTTCGGGATTCGGAAAAAGAGTGCGCCCGGGCTTAAAGCCCCCCGTAACGGCGGTGGCGCTTTGAAAAATCGGACAGGATCTCGTCGATCTCCCCCGGCGTCAGATCGGGCCACAGGGTCTTTGTGAAGACGTACTCGGCATACGCCGATTGCCAGAGCAGAAAATTCGAGGTTCGGGTGTCCCCTCCCGTTCGCACGACGAGATCGGGATCGGGCGCCTTCGAATCGTCAAGGGCTCCCGAGATCATCTGCTCGGTGACCTCCCTCTCTCCGCACTCGATCAGGCGGTTGACGGCGCGCACGATCTCGTCGCGCCCTCCGTAATTGAGCGCGATGCGAAGGCGGTAGCGCCGCCCCTCGGAGGCTCTTTCAAGCTTATCCATCTTGCTCTGCAGCTCGGGGGAAAGTCCCTCGCGCCGACCGATGAAGCGAACCTCGGCATCCTCGTTTTTGAAATCCGAGAACGCCTCGTCGATATAGGACGAGAGCAGTCGCATGATCTCGTCAACCTCGTTTTTCGGGCGCTTCCAGTTCTCGGTCGAAAAGGCATAGACCGTGACGGTCTCGATCCCCCTCTGAAAGCAGGTCCTTGCGATCTCGCGGAAGGTCTTTGCCCCCGCGCGATGCCCGTTTTCCCGTCTGAGTCCCCGACGGGTCGCCCATCTGCCGTTGCCGTCCATGATAAAGGCGATATGCCTTGGCAGGGTCTCGGGTACGGCAGACGCCTTGATTTCTTTACGGCGAAAGAAGAATCCCACCGTCAGATCTCCATGATCTCTTTGTTCTTAAGCTCGGTAACCTTGTCGATCTCGCGGATATACTTATCGGTCAGGTCCTGCACGAGCTTATCGCTCGTCTTGACCTCGTCCTCGGTCATCTCGCCGTCCTTTTTCAGCGCCTTGACCTTATCGTTGGCGTCGCGGCGGATGTTGCGGACGGCAACCTTGGCGCCCTCGCCGAGCTTCGAGATCTGCTTTGCCATCTCGCGGCGGCGCTCCTCGGTCAGCTGGGGGAAGATGAGACGGATGACCTTACCGTCGTTGAGCGGCGTGATACCGAGATCCGACGAAAGGATGGCGCGCTCGATCGCCTTGAGGGTCGAGGGATCCCAGGGCTGGATCGCAAGGGTTCTCGCGTCCGAAACGCTGACGGCGGCAACGCCGTTGATCGGCGTGGGGCTTCCGTAATAATCCACGGTGATGCGAGAGAGGACGTCGGGGGTCGCGCGGCCTGCGCGAAGGGTCGAGAGCTCGTTTTTGTAGGCGTCGATGCTCTTTTGCATTCTGATCTCAAAATCCTTGGTATCGAGTTTCATATCGGTTCTCCTTTACAGTCGGTCGTTTCAGGCGTTCGGATTGACGATCGTACCGATCTCGTCGCCCGAGATCGCACGGTAGATATTCTCGGGATCGGCAAGGCCGAAGACGAGGATCGGGATGCTCTGCTCCATGCAGAAGGCAGTGGCGGTCGCGTCGATCGCCTTGAGGTGATGCGAGAGGATATCGTCGCAGGAGATCTGCGCAAGGCGCTTGGCGCTCGGATCCTTTGCGGGGTCTGCCGTGTAGATGCCGTCGATGTTCTTTGCCATCAGCATCACGTCGGCGCCGATCTCGGCGGCACGCAGAGCCCCCGCCGTATCGGTCGAGAAGAAGGGCAGACCGATTCCGCCGCCGAAGATGACGACGCGTCCCTTCGAGAGATGATAGACCGCGCGGTCGCGGCTGTACGCCTCGGCATAGGGCTGGATCTCCATCGAGGTCATCACGCGGGTGTCGATCCCCTCGTGGCTGAAGGCGTCCTGCAGGGCAATGGCGTTGATCACGGTTGCAAGCATCCCCATCGAATCGGCACGGACGGGATCCATATCCTTTCCCTGCCGTCCTCTCCAGATGTTGCCGGCGCCAACGATCACGCCGATCTCGGCGCCCTCGTCAAGGCACTTTCGCAGAACCTTCGCTACCCTGGACAGAAAGACGTCGTCGTAAAGCTTTCCGGAGCCGGCGCTCAGTGCCTCTCCCGAGAGCTTGAGCAATACGCGCTTATACTTCATGGTCGTTTCCTCTCATCGATCTTTCACCGCGGCAGAGTCCTCTGCCCGGCAAATATTGTATCAAGTATATTTTACTTCAAAATCATACTTTTGTAAACACCTTTTTGAAAGAAAACTGCTCTTTTCTTAATTTCCTTACAAATTATTACAAA
>JAFYMH010000075.1 GCA_017556685.1 Clostridia bacterium
CCGTCGGGCGGCGAGATGCCGATTCGCCTTGACTTTTTCGGCGACGAGCTTGACCGAACGACCGTCTTTGACCCGATCACGCAGAGAACGGTTGGCGAGTGCGCTCCGCCGCTTCTGCTCCCGGCGCGCGAGGTCCTTTGCGACGGCGCGGCGACCTCTCGCCTTGAAAAAACGCTTCGCACCGCTGAGAAAAAGGCGGATGCAGATGCCGCCGAGACGATTCGGGGGGAGCTTTCCGCAATCGAGTCGGGGCGCGAGCTTTCGTTTCTCGATAAGTATATCCGCATCGTATACCCCGATGCGGCAACCCTGTTCTCGTATCTGCCCGAGCGAACGACCCCGATCCTTCTTCTCGGCACGACCGAGCTGAGAGAGCATCTTGACGCCAAGGTGCGCCTTCTTGAGGAGGCGACCGAGGGGATCCGCTCGACGCACCTCTTTCCCGAGAGGATCACAAGTTATCACAGCGCCGAGCTTTGGCCCGACGCCTGCCTTGACGGGCGGCTTTCGATCCACGTCAACACCTTCTCGGGCGGCATCTCGGTTCCGCGTGCGGCAGGGCTTTTCGGCTTCCGATGCCGCAGAACCGTTTCCTACGCCTCGCGCATCGAACTGCTTTGCGAGGAGCTTTCGGCATACCGAAGCGGAAAATATCGGGTCCTCATTCTGAGCGAAACCGAGGGAGAGGCCGAGTCGCTTGCGGCAAGGCTCACCGAGCACGGCTATGCCCCGATAAGTCTACCTGAGAGCACGGCGCTTTCGCCCGAGCTGCTTGCACCCGGGCAGATTTTGCTTGGCGTCGGCAGGATCTCTGCGGGCTATGAGCTTCTCAATGCCCGCGTTGCGGTTCTGACGACCGCGACCGACGAGATGCGAGAGGTAAGTCAGAGAAGGCTTCGCCGCCGCGAGCGCCGCGTGCCTGCCGGAAAGCATCTGCTTTCCTATGCCGATCTTTCGGAGGGCGATTACGTCGTGCACGCCACGCACGGAATCGGTATCTTCGAGGGGATCACCACGATGAGGGTCGACGGCGTTTGCCGCGATTATATCAATATCCGCTACGCCGGGGTCGACAAGCTCTTTCTACCTGCCGAGCGTCTTGAGCTCATCTCCAAATATATCGGCGCACGCGCCGAGGACGGAACCGTCAAGCTCTCAAGGCTTGGCGGAACCGATTGGCAAAAGCAGAAGTCCCGCGCCAAAACGGCGGCAAAGGAGATCGCGCGCGAGCTGATCGCGCTCTACGCCGAGCGAAGCCGCCGCCCGGGCTTCGCCTGCCTTGCCGATAGTGATCTTGAGGAGCAGTTTGCCGCCGCCTTCCCCTTTGAGGAGACCGAGGCACAGGCGCTCGCCATCCGCGAGATCCTTGGGGACATGATGCGCCCCGTGCCGATGGACCGCCTGCTTTGCGGCGACGTCGGCTTTGGCAAGACCGAGGTGGCTCTGCGTGCCGCCTTCAAGGCGATCGTCTCGGGCAAGCAGGCGGCGATCCTCGTTCCGACGACGATCCTTGCCCTTCAGCATTATCAGACCGCGCTCTCGCGTATGCGCGGATTCCCGGTAACCGTCGAGATGCTCTCGCGCTTTCGAACGCCGAAGGAGCAGGCGGCGATCCTCCGTCGGCTTCGCCGCGGTGAGATCGATCTCATCGTCGGCACGCACAAGCTGCTCGGGGGCTCGGTGGAATTCCGCGATCTCGGGCTTCTCGTCGTCGACGAGGAGCAGCGCTTTGGCGTCTCTCAAAAGGAAAAGCTCAAGCGCCTTGCAAAGGACGTTGACTGCCTGACGCTGACGGCAACCCCGATCCCGCGCACCCTCAATATGGCGATGAGCGGCATCCGCGATATGTCGATCCTCGACGAGGCGCCGAGCGATCGCTTTCCCGTGCAGACCTACGTTCTTGCCCATGACGATTTCGTCATCGGCGAGGCGATGCGCCGCGAGATCGCCCGAGGCGGGCAGGTTCTCTATCTCTATAACCGCGTTGAGGAGATCGATCTCGTTGCGGGACGGGTGCTTCGGGCGCTTCCCGACGCGCGCGTTGCGATCGCGCACGGAAAGATGGAGCGCGATGAGCTTGAGGATATCTGGCAGGCTCTGGTCCGCGGAGAGATCGACGTGCTCGTCTGTACGACGATCATTGAAACGGGGGTCGACCTCCCGAATGCAAACACCCTGATCATCGAAAACGCCGACCGTCTCGGGCTTGCCCAGCTGCATCAGATCCGAGGCCGCGTCGGGCGCTCGGGACGGCACGCCTATGCGTATTTCACCTTCCGCCGCGGCAAGGAGCTGACCCCGATCGCCTCCAAGCGACTGACCGCCATCCGCGAGTATGCCGAGTTCGGCGCGGGCTTCAAGATCGCTTTGCGCGACCTTGAGATCAGAGGCGCCGGAAACCTGCTCGGTTCCGAGCAGCACGGGCATATCGACGCCGTCGGATACGATCTCTATATCAGACTGCTAAACGAGGCGATCCTTGAGGAAAAGGGAGAGCGTGCAGAGCCGCCCTTCGAGTCGGTGGTCGACTTTAAGGAATCGGCGCACATTCCCGCTTCCTACGTCGCAAGCTCGGCACAGCGCATGGAGATGTACAAAAAGATCTCTCTGATCCTCGGCGAGGCGGATCTTGCCGACGTTGAGGCAGAGCTTCGCGATCGCTTCGGCGCGCCGCCCCCCGAAACGGTCAGATTGCTCAGGCTTTCACTCGTCCGCGCGCTCGCCTCGCGTGCGCGGATTGCAAGGGTTGAGTCGAGCATTGGGGATGCGGGCGACCGCGACCGCCTTTCGGTATCGAAAAGCGAGCTTCGCTTTGTCGGCGGCGAGTCGAATATCAGTATTTGGGCGATGGTGTTCACCGAGTTCCCGGGCCTGCGCTTCGGGGGCGTGCATCTGTCGTCAAAGAAAAGCAAGGATGCTCCCGCCGTCGGCGGTATCGGCGTAACGCTGCGCCTTTCGCGCGGTGAGGATTCGGCAGAGAGGGCGCTTGCCGTTCTGCTTTGCTATGAGCGCTATCGGATCGAGCTCGGAGGAAATCAACATGAGCAAAACGAAAAAGAAAAAAATCAAGGCTAAGGGAGAGGGGATCTCCCGTCGGCGCATGCGCCTTCTCGTCGCGATCTCGACGGCAGCGGTGCTTACCGTCGCGATCCTCGTGACGGTCCTTGCCATCCTCTTCGGCGGGGGAAGAACGGTCATGCGCGTCAATTCCGCTCGGGTCGGAGAGGAGCTGTATTCCTATTGGCTCTCGTATGGGAAGTACAGCTATCTCAGAGAGCACGGCGGAAGCGATACGCGTGCCTATTGGTCGTCGGATAGTGGCGAGGGGATCACGCACGAGCAGGCATGCCGTCTTTCGACCGAGCGCTATATCGTGCAGATGCTCGTTTCGGCAGAGCTTTACGATTCGCTCGGCGGCGAGCTTTCGGCAGGGGAGAGGGAGGCGATCGAGGAGCGCGCCGAGGCGCTTTTGCAGTACGATATCTCCTCGCGCTCAGAGTATGACAGACTCGCCAAAAAACACGGCTTTTCCTACAGCGCGATGTGCCGCGCTCTCGTCTATTCCTATAAGAATGAGACGCTTCGCACGCTTTTGACCGGAAACGGCGGCTCGACCCTTACCGAGGCTCAGATTGAGCAGTACTACGAGCTCACCTTCACCCGCGCCCTGATCCTTGAGGTGCGGACCGAGAACTATTATAAAACCGACGGTGAGGGCGATTACGAGCAGAACGCCGACGGCACCTATAAGCTCTTTGATATGACCGACGAGGAAAAGGCAGAGGCCAGGGCAAAGATCGAGCGTATCTTAGCGGCGCTTGACGCCGACGGAAGCCTTGAGAGCTTTGAGGCGCTTTACGCGAGCGAAAACGAGGATATCCGCCGTACGCTTTATCCCGACGGCTATTTCTTCTCCGAGAGCTCCGCATTCTCAGAGTATTATACCGAGAACCTGCCGACGGGTGCGCCCGACGTCGTTTCGGGCATCCTTTCGCAGCAGATCGGAAGCTACCGCACCTACGATCTCGGCGACCGAACCCTGATCGTCTACGTGACGGGAACGACCGAGCGCCCCTATGAAAAGGCGTCAAACGAGGATTTCTTCCACGATCTTGCGACGAACGCGGCAGAGTACTATTACGCAAAGACGCTTGCCGACGCGATCGCCTCGGCGCGGGTCAGCTACGATAAGGACCTTAAGATGAAGCCGATCAGGGAGATCGGATACGACTATAGACTCTTTTTCCGCTAAAGGAAGGGCTCCCTCAAATTGATATGCACTCCAAAAGTGTCTAACTTTTGGGGTGCATATCATTCTCTCCTTTTTGATTGACAGATGCCGAAAAATGTGATATACTGAAGGCAAAGCAAACCCTCCCTTTTGAAAGGACAGAAATATGATGATATTCGGAAGCGGGATCCTTCCCGTTTTGAAAAATGCCCTTGGGCTTGAAAGTACGGGGGCGGCTTGGCAGATTATGCAAATTGCGGCATTTTTGCTCTGCGCCATCGTTCCGTATCTCCTTGGAAGCATCAACTCGTCTGTGCTCGTCTCGCACCTGCTCTACCGCGACGACGTCCGTCGGCACGGAAGCCGAAATGCGGGTCTGACGAATATGTACCGCGTGTACGGCGCGAAGGGCGCGCTTCTGACCCTGCTCGGGGATATGCTCAAGGCGGTGCTTTCGGTCTATTTCGGCGGATTTTTGATCGGGCTCGGCTTCCTTGGCGGCTTTTCGCTCGGCTATGGCGGATATATCGCCGCCGTCGCCTGCGTGATCGGGCATATCTGGCCGATCTTCTACGGCTTTAAGGGCGGCAAGGGCGTGCTCTGCAGTGCCGTTGCAGTCGGTCTGCTCTGCCCCTCCGCGCTTCTCGTTCTGGTCTTGGTCTTCGTCGGGCTTTTTCTTTTGACGAGATACGTTTCGCTTTCGTCTTGCGCCGCGGCGGGTCTGTTCCCAATTTTTCTTCCGCGGCTCTTGCAAACCGCCCTCGTTGCCGAGATCGACGGCGTCGAGCTTGTCGGCGTTCCCCTGCATATCACGGCGTTCACCTTTGCCATCGCCTTCCTTGTCATCTGGTGCCACCGCGCGAACATCGTCCGTCTTTGGAACGGTAAGGAATCGAAGTTCTTCTTCCGCAGATCCTCAAGGATCGCTCCGAGGTCTGAGGACGGCGGGGAGGAGAAGAAGTGATCGGCGCACCGACCGAGATCCTTGCAGAGCTCGTGCGTGAGACGGCAGAGCGCGAATGCCTTCGCCGCCTCGTGCTTTCAAAGCCGCTTTCAAGGGACGGCGAGCTTCCGAGGAAGATCTCGGCGCGCCTGACGCTTCATCGCGGCCGCCGAGTGCTCTATTTTGAGGAGTCCTATCCGACGGGGCGAGTTCGCCAGTTTGCGCTCTCCACGTCCGAGCTTTTGTCGGCTCTGCCGCCGCTTTTTGCACGATACGGGCAGATCGATCTTCTGACCTCACTTGGCGACGCCGCACTGCTTCGCTCG
>JAFYMH010000076.1 GCA_017556685.1 Clostridia bacterium
AGCTCTACCGCCGCGTGATCAACCGTAACAACCGTCTGAAGAAGATGCTCGAGGTCAGAGCCCCCGAGATCATCATCCGCAACGAGAAGAGAATGCTGCAGGAGTTCGTTGACGCCCTGATCGACAACGGCCGCCGCGGCAAGGCAGTCACGGGCGCGTCGAACCGTCCGCTCAAGTCGCTCTCCGAGATGCTTCGCGGTAAGCAGGGACGCTTCCGTCAGAACCTGCTCGGTAAGCGAGTCGACTATTCGGGACGTTCGGTTATCGTCGTCGGTCCTGATCTGAAGATCTATCAGTGCGGTCTGCCGAAGGAAATGGCGCTCGAGCTCTTCCGTCCCTTCGTCATGAAGAGACTGCTTGAGACCCAGAAGGCAAGCAGCATCAAGGATGCCAAGAAGAAGGTCGATAAGGTGCTTCCCGAGGTCTGGGACGCACTTGAGTACGTCATTCGCGAGCATCCCGTGCTTCTCAACCGCGCTCCCACCCTGCACCGTCTTTCGATCCAGGCGTTCGAGCCGGTGCTCGTCGAGGGACGCGCGATCCGTCTGCATCCGCTCGTCTGTAAGGCGTTCAACGCCGACTTCGACGGCGACCAGATGCCTGTTCACCTGCCGCTGTCGGCTGAGGCACAGGCAGAGGCGCGCTTCCTGATGCTTTCGGCAAACAACCTGCTTAAGCCCCTGAACGGTCACGCCGTGACGGTTCCCTCGCAGGATATGGTGCTTGGCTCCTACTATCTGACCATCGAGCGTCCCGGAGAGCCCGGAGAGGGCAAGTACTTCCGCGACGTCAACGAGGCGATGATGGCGTACGATGCCGGCGTCATCGGCATCCACGCACCCATTAAGGTGCGCGTTACCCGTACCCGTGAGAACGGAGAGGTCGTCTCTCGCGTCATCGACGCCACGATGGGACGTCTGATCTTCAACAGCAAGCTTCCGCAGGATCTCGGATACGTTGACCGCAGCGATCCCGAGCACGCATTCGATCTCGAGATCGGCTTCACCGCCACCTCGAAGAAGCTCGAGGAGATCGTTGACCGTACCATCAAGTATCACGGCTTCCCCGAGGCAGCCAAGGTGCTTGACGAGATCAAATCTCTCGGATACAAGTATTCCACCAAGTCCTCGCTTTCGATCTCGGTCTACGATATGACGATTCCCCCCGAGAAGCCCGAGATCATCGCGGCAGCCGAGGCAGAGGTCGAGGCGGTTCGCGGACTTTACCTTGACGGTGAGCTTTCGGATACCGAGCGCTACAACCAGGCGATCGCGATCTGGGAGAAGACCACCAAGAACCTGACCGATCTCATGACCGAGGGCTTCCACCCCTACAACGCCATCAACATGATCTGTACCTCGGGTGCCCGCGGCTCGATCAAGCAGATGAGACAGCTTGCATCGATGCGAGGCCTGATGTTCGCAACCAACGGTAAGACGATGGAGATCCCGATCAAGTCGAACTTCCGCGAGGGTCTGAACATGCTCGAGTACTTCATGGGTGCAAAGAGCTCGCGTAAGTCGCTCTCGGATACGGCACTTCGTACCGCCGACTCGGGATACCTTACCCGCCGTCTCGTTGACGTCTCGCAGGACGTCATCGTTCGCGAGGACGATTGCGGCTCGACCGACGGCATTATCGTTTCGGCGATCGTCAGCGGCGAGACCGTCGTTGAGAAGCTTGAGGAGCGTCTTGTCGGCCGCTTTACGGTCGAGGACGTTGTCGATCCCGCGACCGGCGAGCTGATCGCAGCGGCAAACACCATGATCAGCGAGGAGCAGGCAAACACGATCGTCAAGGCAGGCATCGAGTCTGTCAACGTCAGAACCATTCTCCGCTGCCGTGCAAAGCGCGGCGTCTGCGCGCATTGCTACGGTGCCGATATGGCGTCGGGCAAGCTCGTCAGCACGGGTGAGGCGGTCGGTGTCATCGCGGCACAGTCGATCGGTGAGCCCGGTACCCAGCTGACGATGAGAACCTTCCATACGGGAGGTATCGCAGGATCGGATATTACCCAGGGTCTTCCGAGAATCGAGGAGCTCTTCGAGGCTCGCCGCCCGAAGAAGCCCGCGATTGTCAGCGAATACAGCGGCGTTGCGCACGTCCTGCAGGATAAGCGGATCGCCCGCATCGTCATCGAGGCAGAGGGAGAGCATCCCGAGCTTGAGGGCGGCAAGAAGGAGTACGAGGTGCCCTTCGGCATGAAGGTCACGGTCCGCGACGGCGATTACGTCGCCTCGGGCTCGGCTCTGACCGAGGGTTATCTCAATCCCGCCGACGTTCTGCGCCTCTCCGGCATCGACGCCGTTTACGACTATATCATCCGCGAGGTTCAGAAGGTCTACCGCGGTGAGGACGTTGAGGTCAACGACAAGCACGTTGAGGTCATCGCCCGTCAGATGACGAGAAAGGTCAAGATCGAGGATTCGGGAGATACCTCTCTGCTCGTCGGCTCGACGGTCGACATCCTCGAGTTCCGCGAGGAGAACGAGGCGATCGAGGCACGCGTTGCTAGAGGCGAGGTCGGACTCCGTCCCGCATACGCATCGCCCGTGCTTCTCGGTATCACCAAGGCGTCTCTGATGACCGAGTCCTTCCTCTCCGCCGCCTCCTTCCAGGAAACGACGAAGGTACTGACCGAGGCGGCGATCCACGGAAAGGTTGACCGTCTGCTCGGACTCAAGGAGAACGTCATCATCGGTAAGCTGATCCCTGCCGGAACCGGCCTTGAGTACTACCGCAGCGTCGGTGTCGTTGAGAACGAAAGCGCCGAGGCAG
>JAFYMH010000077.1 GCA_017556685.1 Clostridia bacterium
GAGGATGACTTTGACGAGGATCAGGTTGCTTACTTCTACAAGGACGACAACAGCATTGATTTTGACGTTTATCAGTGGGCAAAGGGTGACGAGTACACCTTGGAGTCCGAAGCAAACCATTTTGCCGCTGAATACGGCACTACCGCTGAGGCAGTAACCGTAAACGGAATCAAGGGTTACAAGTACGTTTCCACCGAGGATTACGAGGGCAACACCTACACCGTTGTCAACTATATGTTTGAGGATGATACCGACATCGTAGAGATCTGCTTCTGGACGGTTGATAGCGACGCGGAGTACAAAGCGGTTGACGAGATCATCAATACTTTGAAGAAGAACTGATACAAGGTAGCAAGAAACACGAATATAGCGACAGTAGAAAAACTACCGGAAGAATGTTAATTTCTTCAAACAATACATAATGGGGTGAGAAAAATTCTCGCCCTTTTTTAACACACAATTAAAACAAATAACCACAGATTGAATGTCATACAAAAATGTAAATCCGTTTGATTTTAGGATTATCTAAAGTCAGACGATTTTATTTTTTCCAATTTTGTTTGAAACCGAACATGTAGTTCCCACCTGCCCATAAGGATTGTCTTGCACTGCCACCAAGGCTTGACTTAGTAAATAAACTTTATGATATACCACCTACGTATGATAGCACATAATATATGACAGATATTCGTTTCCCAAAATCAATAGTTTTTCGCTTTTGGGAAGTTGTTTTTTCTAAAAAGACAAAAGAAAAATCAGACTCCGATATGGAATCTGATTGTTTCTTCGCTTGAAAGTGCAATTTCCTATAAATTTTTAATGTTTCAAAAAATCCCTTATAGGGAACGCCTTTTGCGCTTCCTTTTTTTTTGAATCAATAACAATAATAAAACACGGTGCGCAAATTGCGCACCGTGTTTTTAGATCAATTAACCAAGCTTGGAGTAGTTGATCTTCACGCCGGGGCCCATCGTCGAAGCGATGACGCAGGACTTAACGTACTGACCCTTTGCGGAAGCGGGACGAGCCTTGATAACGGCACCAACGAGTGCGTTAAAGTTCTCACCGAGCTTCTCAGGACCGAACGAAGCCTTACCGATGGGGCAGTGAATGATGTTGGTCTTATCGAGACGGTACTCGATCTTGCCGGCCTTTGCCTCCTTAACGGCACGGGCAACGTCGGGGGTGACGGTTCCTGCCTTGGGGTTCGGCATCAGTCCCTTAGGACCGAGGACCTTACCGAGACGGCCGATGACACCCATCATATCAGGGGAAGCGATAACGACGTCGAAGTCGAACCAACCGCCCTGAATCTTGGTAACGAGCTCCTCAGCGCCAACGTAATCAGCGCCGGCAGCCTCAGCTGCTGCAGCCTTGTCACCTCTAGCAAAAACGAGGGTCTTAACAGTCTTACCGGTTCCGTTCGGAAGAACGATTGCGCCTCTGACCTGCTGGTCAGCGTGACGGGAGTCAACGCCGAGGCGGATATGGATCTCGATGGTCTCGTCAAACTTTGCCTTAGCAGTCTGGCAAACGAGTGCGAGTGCCTCAGCGGGATCGTAGAGCTTGCTGCGCTCAATCAGCTTAGAGCTTTCGGTATATTTCTTTCCCATTTTCATCTTACAATCTTCCTCCTAAATTAGTCGTCGGCGACCGTAATACCCATACTGCGGGCAGTACCGGCGATCATGCTCATTGCAGCCTCAACAGAAGCAGCATTGAGGTCGGGCATCTTCTGCTCGGCGATCTTGCGAACCTGATCCTTGGTCAGCTGAGCAACCTTGGTCTTGTTCGGTGCGGCAGAAGCAGTCTCGATGCCGCAAGCCTTCTTAATGAGGACAGGGGCAGGAGGAGTCTTGGTAATGAAGGAGAAGGAACGGTCTGCGTAAACGGTGATGACGACGGGAATGATCAGACCCATATCGTTCTTGGTTCTCTCGTTGAACTCCTTGGTGAAGTTCGGGATCGAAACACCGTACTGACCGAGTGCGGGACCAACGGGGGGAGCGGGAGTTGCCTTACCTGCGGGCAGCTGAAGCTTAATATATCCGGAAATCTTTTTAGCCATAATAAACCTCCAAATGTGGTATGATACGGGAGAATCAAATATTTTCTCCCTCCCACGGTTGCGCTTACGCGCGAGAAAAACGAAAAATCAGATAGCCGTCAATCAATGACCCGAATATCCTTCGAATCAACCATGATCGGAATATCTCTTGTTTCGGTCGAGGCAAGAACCGTGACGGTTTTCTTATCGTCACTGATCTCACGGATGGTTCCGTGATAGCCCTCGAAGATACCCGAAACGATCGAAACCTTGTCGCCGATCGAGAACGCAACGCTCTCGGTACGCATCTCGATGTTGAAGGCCTCAACCTCCTCATCGGTCAGCGGGACAGGTCTTGATCCGGGACCCACAAATCCGGTAACGCCCGTGATGTTGCGGATCACGTGCCAGCTCTCGTCGTTCATCGTCATCTTCACGAGAACGTAGCAGGGGAACACCTTCGTTTCAACTTCCTTCTGCTCGCCCTTCTCGTTGGTTGTGACCGAGATCTCAACGGGGATCTTGACGTCGTAGATCAGATGGCCGAGGCCTCTGTTCTCAACGATCTTCTCAATGCTGGCCTTCACCTTGTTCTCGTAACCCGAGAACGTGTGAGCTACATACCATCTGGGACCGAGATTCATCTCATTGATGTCACTCATGATGCACTCAAATTAACCGATCAGACCGGCAATTCCGCCGATCACCTCGGAAAAGACAAAATCAACGAAGCCGATTGCGACACCCATGGATACGACCATTACGCAAACGAGAAGGGTGCTCTTCTTGACGTCCTTGCCGGACATCCAGACGACCTTCTTCATTTCGCTGATATAATCGCGCCAAACCTTCGCAACACGACGACCGATTCGAGCGAAAAAGCCGGGTTTCTTCGAGGAAGCGGGCTTTTCCTTCTTGGAAGGAGCTACAGACTTGCTTTCGGTGGTCTGCAGATCGTTATCGTGCTCAGTCATACTCGTACCTCGTCTCCTTACTTCGCTTCCTTATGAAGCGTGTGCTTGCGGCAGAAGCGGCAGTACTTGTTCTTTTCAAGTCTGTCCGGATCGTTCTTCTTGTTCTTTTTTGTGTCATAATTTCTCTGCTTGCACTCCGTGCATGCGAGCGTAATTTTGACTCTCATAA
>JAFYMH010000078.1 GCA_017556685.1 Clostridia bacterium
CCGACGAGGTTTCGCCAAAAAAGAAGGGCAGAAGCGCAAGGAGCGCCTCGATGCGCTCGGCGCTCTCCGCAAGCGGGAAGAGCGAGGCGAGCGGTGCCTCCCCAAGCGAGCCGTCCGAGGTAAAGGAAAGGGTATCACCCGAAAGCGCATATTCTGCCCCGTACTCCCGCTCGGCGCCGTCCTCGGTATGCGTTCCGCTGAAGGTGAGGGTAAGCGAGAGGGCTCCGCCCGTGACCGAGCCAAGTCCTGCGACCTGCCCCCGATCGGCACCGATCGCGTTGCCCGAGCCAAGCGAGACGAAATACTCTCCGTCAAGCGAGAAGGAGACGGCAGAGCGAAGCGAGGTCAAAAGCGCCCTTGAAGCGGCATAGGGGTTCGGCTCTGTCTTCTCCGGCGGATCGCCCTTCCCACAGGACAAAAGCGGAAGCAGAACGAAGACGAGCGCAAGACATATAGAAACGATCCGTCTTTTCATAGGGGTTTTTTTGAAATTTTCGAGAAATGCCGAGGATAGAGCGCCGGGGTATGGGAGATCTTTCGGATCTCGGCAATCATCCTCGTCAGGGTCTCGCCCTGCCCATCGGATAGGGTCGACTCACGTACCTGCTCGATTTTTCCGCCGAGCACCGAAATTGCCTTTCCCGCCTCGGAAAGCTCAAGCTCGCCCCCGCTTCCCTTCATGGCAAGGAAGGATCCGCCCACCCTGACGTAGGGCAGGCAAAGCTCTGCGAGGATCGGCAGACGCGCAACGGCGCGCGCCGTCACGAAATCAAAGCTCTCGCGCATCTCCCCCCTTGCGCCGTCCTCGGCGCGCAGGCAGATTGCCGTCAGATTCGAGAGCCCGAGAAGCTCGGCGGCAGACGCAACGTACCGCACGCGCTTTTCGGTTGCGTCAAGAGCGCTCACCCGAAGGTCGGGGCGCAGGATCGCCAGAACGAGCGAGGGAAAGCCCGCGCCGCATCCGACGTCAAGCAGGCTCGCGCCCTCTCGAAGAAGCGGCGAAAGCGAGGCCGAATCGGCAAGGTGGCGCAGGATGATCCCAGGGCAGTCGGTCACCGCCGTCAGGTTGTACTTTTCATTTTCGGAAACGAGATATTCGCTGAGCCGAAAAAGACGGGACTCAGCTTCCTCAGAGAGAAGCTCCCCGATGCCGCAAAGCGAAAAGACGCGGCGAAGCTCTGAAATAAAACCGTTACGATCCAAGGTCAAAAACCACCTTTCAACGTCTTCTCGACGAGCGATCTACGATGGCGAGAAGCCTGATAAAGAGATTGACGATATCGACGTAAAGCTCGGCGGCGCTGTCGATCGCGCTGTCAAGCGTTTTCAGCTTGGTCTGCGCGCGGGCAAAGTCAAAGCCGATATAGCCCGAGAACAGCAGCGCAATCCCAACGTCAAGCCATGCGGGGGAAAAGCCGAGCAGGCCCATAACCAGGCTTGCAAGCAGGGTCAGGACAAGCGTGATGCCAAGGGTCGGGCCAAGCGAGAGAAACGCGCGCGGAAATGCCGACGAGAGAAGGGTCATAAGTGTTACGACGATCGCCGTGATCACAAAGGTCGAGCGCACGACGTTTGGATCGTACGCCGAGACGAGCACCGTCAGAACGGCGCCGAGCGGAAGCACGACGAGGTTATAGCCGATAAAGCTGACGGCAGGGCTCTTCGAGCGCGCGCTCATCATGACGCCGACGATCGCACAGACAAGATAACCGATGAGAAGAAGGGGGGCGGGGATCAGAAGGACCTCCCTTGTAAAAAACAGACAAATGACGGCGTTGACAAGGAAGCCCCATGCAAGGGTACCTCCGAGCACCAGATTATAAGCACGGTCGGAAAGCTCGCCGAGAATCCTCTGCCCCTTTCCGTAGGCGTACGCGCCGCCCCAAGAACCGCTATGCGAAAACGAATTCTGCCGCATGGTTTTCTCCTTTTTCATAAAATAACACCTCTATTGTAGCATACAAGGGCGCCGAATGCAAGGGCTTTGCCCCCATGCACGCCGAAGAGAGCTCGAAATACGGAAAATCGTTTCTTTTTTAACAATTTTCGAGGGATAACTTCTTGACTATTTGACAGAAATATGGTATAGTATCAGGTGGAAAGCCACTTTGAACGGTACAAAATTTTTGATAATAAAAGAAGGAGAGAAATCATGCCTACCTACAACAAGAAGAACATCGAAGACATTGACGTCGCCGGCAAGCGCGTTTTGGTTCGCTGCGACTTCAACGTTCCGCAAAAGGACGGAAAGATCACGTCCGACAAGAGAATCGTCGAGGCGCTTCCGACCATCAAGTATCTGATGGACAAGGGCGCGAAGGTCATCCTCTGCTCCCACATGGGCAAGCCGAAGGGACAGGTCAACCCGAAGTACAGCCTGTGTGCCGTTGCCGCACGTCTGAGCGAGCTTCTCGGTAAGGAGGTTCCTCTCTGTGCCGATACCGTCGGTCCCGATGCAAAGGCAAAGGCTGCCGCACTTGCATGCGGTGAGGCTATCCTGCTCGAAAACACCCGCTTTGATGCGCGCGAGGAGAAGAACGATCCCGAGCTCGCACGCGAGATGGCGTCGATGGCTGATATTTTCGTTAACGACGCATTCGGTGCCGCACACAGAGCGCACGCATCGACCGCCGGCGTTGCAGACTATCTGCCTGCCGTTTGCGGCTACCTGATCCAGAAGGAGATCTCGGTCATGGGCAAAGCTCTGTCCGATCCGAGCCGTCCCTTCGTTGCGATCCTTGGCGGCGCAAAGGTCTCCGACAAGCTCAACGTAATCGACAACCTGCTCGGCAAGGTTGATACCCTCATCATCGGCGGCGGAATGGCATACACCTTCCTTGCCGCAAAGGGCGGAAGCATCGGTACCTCTCTCTTTGATGCAGAGAAGGTCGACTACTGCCGCGAGATGATGGCAAAGGCAGAGAAGAACGGTGTTAAGCTCCTTCTCCCGATCGACACCACCATCACCAAGGACTTCCCCGATCCGATCGACGCTGAGCTTGAGGTCTCCTACGTCAAGTCCACCGAGATCCCCGCAGACATGATGGGTCTTGATATCGGTCCGAAGACGAGAGAGCTCTTCGCTGAGGCAGTCCTCGGCGCAAAGACGGTCGTCTGGAACGGCCCGATGGGCGTTTTCGAGAACCCCACCCTTGCAAAGGGAACGATCGCCGTTGCCAAGGCTCTGGCAGCATCGAGCGCGATCACGATCGTTGGCGGCGGCGACTCTGCTGCAGCCTGCGAGCAGCTCGGCTTTGCCTCCGAGATCACGCACATTTCGACCGGTGGCGGCGCATCGCTCGAGTTCCTCGAGGGACGCGATCTGCCCGGCATCTCCTGCCTGCTTGACAAGTAAGATCGGGCAGAAGTGCGGGGGAGCTCCCACGAGCTTCCCCGCTCTTTCATGAAAAATATAAGGAGTATTATAAAAATGAGAAGATACGTCATTGCAGGAAACTGGAAGATGAACATGACCCCCTCGGCGGCAAGAAGCTTTATCACCGAGCTTGCCCCGAAGGTTGCAGGCAAGGACAAGTGCGATATCGTCCTTTGCGTTCCGTTCGTTGACATTGCCGTTGCCGCTGAGGCAGCGAAGGGCACGAACATTAAGATCGGTGCCGAGAACGTGCATTTTGAGGCGAAGGGCGCCTATACCGGCGAGATCTCTGCCGAGATGCTCGTTGAGTCGGGTGCCGAGTACGTCATCGTCGGACACAGCGAGAGACGTCAGTACTTTGCAGAGACCGATGAGACCGTCAATCTCCGCACCAAGGCGGCGCTTGCAGCAGGTCTGAAGGTCATCCTCTGCCTTGGCGAGGTCAAGAGCGAGAGACTCTCGGGCATCACCGACGAGGTCGTTGCAATGCAGACCAAGCTCGATCTTGCAGGCATCTCCGAGGAGCAGCTTAAGAATATCATCATCGCCTACGAGCCGGTCTGGGCAATCGGAACGGGCCTGACCGCAACCCCCGAGCAGGCTGACGAGACCTGCGGCGTGATCCGCAAGACGATCGCCAAGATCTACTCCGAGAAGGCAGCCGAGGAGATGATTATCCAGTACGGCGGATCGATGAACGACGGCAACGCCGCTGAGCTTCTTGCCAAAGCAAACGTTGACGGAGGACTGATCGGAGGCGCATCGCTCGTCACCGACAAGTTCACCGCGATCGTTGACGCGGCAAACGCTTAAGCGAATTCATAAAAAGCACGGCACCCACCGATTTTTTGGCGGGTGCCGTTCTTTTTACGTCTATCCTTGTTCGACAGTCGCTGCGTTTTTTCTTTCGCTCTTGATCTCCCAATGGATGAGAAGCGAAAGCAGAGCGCGAAGGGCGATGACGACGGCGAGCGAAAGAAGCTCGGTCAGGTTTCGGACGATGACGGTATTGACGATCTCGGCGCCCATCTTAAATTCGAGCGAAAGGGCGAGCATTTTCCCGAGATCGACGATGATATTGTGCTTATGCCTTGCATTCGCACAAAGATGCACGAGGGCCACGGCAGATCCGACGAGGATGATCAGAATACCGACGAGCTCAAGAGTACAAACGGTCGTCTCGGCTACGAGATGCAAAAGGCGCTCATAGCCCCGCGTAAAGCCCTGCATACTTCCTCCTCGTGCGGTTACTCGACCTCCGCGTCCCTCTCCTCACGGCATCGGAACAAAGAGATGATCCGCTCGGCGGCAAGTCGCTCGGCGGCGGCGTTGAGAACGAGTCCCACCGCGATCTTTAAGAGATCGTACTCGCTTTTGACCCCGCCGACCTGCTCAAGCACGTCGGCGACGCCCTCGTTAATATCGTGCTGATCGGAAACGAAGGCGTCGTAAACCTCGCTTATCGGATGCTCCTTTGACGTCAGATAGCGGATCAGTGCGGCGGCGTCGGGAATATTCAGGATCTGCTTCATCGAGCAGAGCATATAAAGCTGTGCGAGCTGCTCCCGATCGTATCTCTTTTGTATCGGACGGGTGATGAGTCCGCTTTTGACGTAATTGTTGACCATGCTGGAGGTGAGCACCTGAGAGTCCTCGCGGTCCTGGCGCGTCTGCACCCGCAGCTGACGGTTAAGATACCCCGTAATCTGCTCCATATACAATTCAATGTCCGGCAGAGAATCCCAGGAGGTCGCTTCAAATTCGCGATACTCCCGCGCAAACTCCCTCAGGCGCTCGGCGTCTGCATAAAAATCCGACGTCTTCTCCATAATAACGGCTATACCCATCCTTTACTTTGACTTCCTCATTCATTTTACCACACCAAAAAATACCTGTCAAGCGATTTTCAATATAAGGATAAAGGAACATGGTTTTAGAAACGAGATGCCAAAGTGCATTGTGCTTAAAAAGCATCCGCTTCGAGGGTCGAAACTGTTTTCTTTCAACAAAATTGATAAAGTTGCAACAATCCTATTGAAACTTTACCCAAACCGTGATATAATATACGATGGATTCAAAGGGTTACCAAAAAAGAATTTTATAGATGGAGGAACACAAAAATGTCCGTAAAAGTTGCCATTAACGGCTTCGGCCGCATCGGACGTCTGGCATTCCGTCAGATGTTCAACGCCGAGGGGTACGAGATCGTCGCAATCAACGATCTGACCAAGGCTTCCATGCTCGCTCACCTTCTGAAGTACGACACCGCTCAGGGTCGTTACGACGGTCACACCGTCGTTGCAGACGATGAGGCGAACACCATCACCGTCGACGGTAAGGTTCTGAAGATCTACGCTGAGAAGGACGCTGCTAACTGCCCTTGGGGCGAGCTTGGCGTTGACGTCGTTCTCGAGTGCACCGGCTTCTACACCACCAAGGAGAAGTCGATGGCGCACATCAATGCAGGCGCAAAGAAGGTCGTTATCTCGGCTCCCGCCGACAAGGAGACCAAGACGGTCGTCTTCAGCGTTAACGAGAACATCCTCACCAAGGACGATCAGATCATCTCGGCTGCATCCTGCACCACCAACTGCCTTGCTCCTATGGCAAAGGCTCTGAACGATTACGCTGCTATTCAGTCGGGTATCATGACCACCGTTCATGCTTACACCGGCGACCAGATGATCCTCGACGGTCCCCACAGAAAGGGTGACCTCCGCCGCGCTCGCGCAGGTGCTCAGAACATCGTTCCGAACTCCACCGGCGCTGCAAAGGCAATCGGTCTCGTTATCCCCGAGCTCAGCGGCAAGCTGATCGGCTCGGCTCAGAGAGTTCCTACCTGCACCGGCTCGACCACCATTCTGGTTGCCGTTGTTAAGGGTAAGGACATCACCGCTGCCGGCATCAATGCTGCTATGAAGGCTGCAGCTTCTGCTTCCTTCGGCTACAACGAGGATCAGATCGTTTCGTCCGACGTTATCGGCATCACCTACGGCTCGCTGTTCGATGCAACCCAGACCATGGTTGCCAAGATCGACGACGACACCTACCAGGTTCAGGTCGTTTCGTGGTACGACAACGAGAACTCCTACACCAGCCAGATGGTTCGCACCATCAAGTATTTCGCAGAGCTGTAATTCGGCAATGCAAAAAAGAGCGGGATCTGATCCCGCTCTTTTTTATTTCCGTCAGCTCCGGGAACGAAAAAGAGAATGCCTCATGCGTTTGAGGCATTCTCTTTTGTATCATCAGGAGACACTTCGCTAAGGCGGTAAAGATAAGCCCTGCCCTGCCGCCCGATCCGACGAACGACGCCGAGATCGTGTAGCAAAAGAAGAAGCGTCCCCGCCGTTTCCCTTGAAGTCCTAAGTGCCTTTGCAAGATCAAGCGAGGTAAAGGGCTCACCGAGTCCATTAGGCAAAAACGCCGCGTAATCGGCAGGTGAGGAAAAGGAAAGATCCTCAACGAGCGCGTACGGGATCCTCTCGCATCGCTCGGCACTGTGGCCGCCGCGCGTTCTTTTTTTATATTCGTCGCAATCGAGCAGGATCACGCGAAGGCGAAAATTCGGATGCGAAAGATAGCGGCGGATGCGATACAGCTCGAGCGCCGCCTCGCAAGGCCGTCCGATCCTCGGACTTTTGCGCTTTGGCGACAGCTCGTGCGTTTTCGGGTCGATCCAGGAAAGGCGGCGATGGCGTGCGATCGGATAAACGACCGTCGTCACCGACTCGGCAAGAAAGGCATCAAGCTTTCGCGTCAGTCTTTCAAAGGCTCTCGTCTGGATCTCAAAAAAGCCATCTTCGTTTCGCACGTCGGCATAAAACCCCTTGCATTTCTGCTCGTGATGGGCAGGGTCGGGGTCGAGATAATGCTTTAGGATCGCGTGAAGCGCCTTTTCGCCGAGCGTTCCGATACCGCTTCGCTCCCCGTCAGAGCCAAGCACGGCGGCTCTGGCAGAAAGGAAGCGTTGCTCGCGCGTCATGCGCCGAGCTTCTTTTCAAGGCGTGCGCGCACCGCGCGGAGGAAGTCGGTCGAGTTGACCGCCTTGACCTCGGTTCCCGCGTCAACGAGCCCTGCGAGATCCTTGGTCATGATGCCGTCGGTGAGCGTTTCAATGCACGCCGCCTCAAGCGCATCGGCATAGGCAACGAGGTCGGCAAGACCGTCAAGCTCGCCGCGCTTACGGAATGCTCCGCTCCAGGCGTAGATGGTTGCCATCGGGTTGGTCGAGGTCTCCTCGCCCTTCAGATAGCGGTAGTAATGACGGGTAACGGTTCCGTGCGCCGCCTCATACTCAAACTTTCCGTCGGGAGAAACGAGAACCGAGGTCATCATGGCAAGCGAGCCGAAGGCGGTCGAAACCATATCGCTCATGACGTCCCCGTCATAGTTCTTGCACGCCCAGATAAAGCCTCCCTCACTGCGGATCACGCGCGCAACGGCGTCGTCGATCAGCGTATAGAAGTATTCGATTCCAAGCTCCTCGAAGGTCGTGCGGTAGCACTCCTCGTAGATCTCGGCAAAGATCAGCTTGAAGGTCTGATCGTACTGCTTCGAGATGGTATCCTTGGTCGAGAACCAAAGGCTCTGCTTCGTGTCGATCGCATAGCGGAAGCAGGAATGTGCAAAGGAGCGGATCGAGCTGTCCTTATTGTACTGCGCCTGCAGAACGCCCCCGCACTCGAAATCGTAGACCTTCTCGCGGAAGGTGCTTCCGTCCTTGCCCGTGAAAACGAGCTCTGCCACTCCCTCGCCCGGCACGCGGTACTCGGTCGCGCGGTAAACGTCACCGTAGGCGTGGCGTGCGATGGTGATGGGCTTTTTCCAGGAGCGAACGATCGGGCGGATCGAGTCGAGCAGGATCGGCGCGCGGAAGACCGTTCCGTCAAGGACAGCGCGGATCGTTCCGTTCGGGCTTTTCCACATCTCGCTGAGGTTGTATTCCTCAACGCGCTGCTTATTCGGCGTGATGGTCGCGCACTTGACGGCAACGCCGAGCCGCTTTGCGGCGTTGGCACTGTCGATCGTCACTTGATCGCGCGTTCTCTCGCGCTCGGGGAGCCCGAGATCGTAATATTCGGTTTTGAGATCCACGAAGGGAAGGATCAGCTCGTCCTTGATCGCCTTCCACAGAACTCTCGTCATTTCGTCGCCGTCCATTTCGACAAGCGGCGTTGTCATACGGATCTTTTCCATGTGTTTCTCCTTTCGCTCTTATGCGTTACGGGTATAGTCAAGGAGTCCGCCCGCAAGAAGGATCTCACGGTTGCGCTCGGTCAGGCGGGCGTCGAGCAGGATGCTCTCCCCCGTCGTTTCGTTCTCGAGCGTTACCTCTCCGCTGATCAGAGCGGCGTGCAGATTCGAAATGACGAGCTTGTCACCCATGTGAAGGCGCTCGTAATCCTCGGGGTTGCGGAAGGTAAGCGGCAGGATGCCGGCGTTGACGAGGTTTGCCGCATGGATTCTCGCAAAGGACTTTGCGATCACGGCGCGCACGCCAAGGTAAAGCGGAACGAGCGCCGCATGCTCACGCGAGCTTCCCTGCCCGTAATTGACGCCGCCAACGATGATCGAGGAGCCCGCCTCGCGCGCACGCTCGGCGAAGGTCTCGTCGCAAACAGCGAAGCAATACTTCGACAGGTACGGAATGTTAGAGCGGTACGGCAGGATCTTGGCGCCTGCAGGCATGATATGGTCGGTCGTGATGTTATCTCCCACCTTGAGAGTGAGGGATGCCTCGAGACGGTCGGAGAGGGGTCTCGTTTCGGGGAAGGGCTTGATGTTCGGGCCGCGGCGGACCGAAAGCGACTTTGCCTCCTCCTCGGATGCGGGCAGAAGGATCGCGCTGTCGTCGATCTTAAAGCTCGTCGGAAGCTCGATCTCGGGGCACTCGCCGAGAAGTTCCGGATCGGTGATATATCCGGTCAGAGCCGAAGCAACGGCAACCTCGGGGGAAACGAGATAAACGCCCGCGTCCTTGGTTCCCGAGCGCCCCTCAAAGTTGCGGTTGAAGGTACGCAGCGATACGCCCGCAGAGTTCGGCGAGAAGCCCATGCCGATGCAGGGACCGCAGGCACACTCAAGCACACGCGCGCCCGAAGCAAGAATATCCGAGAGCGCACCGCAGTCGGCAAGCATCGAAAGCACCTGCTTCGAGCCGGGGGATACCGAAAGGCTCACGCTATCGTCTATCTTCTTTCCGCGAAGCATGGCGGCAACCTTCAGAAGATCGGCAAGCGAGGAGTTGGTGCAGGAGCCGATACAGACCTGATCGACCTTGATAGCCGAAAGCTCCTTTGCCACACGGACGTTATCGGGCATATGCGGGCAGGCAACGAGCGCAGAAAGCTCGTCAAGGTTGATCTCGATCACGCGATCGTATACGGCGTCGGGATCGGATGCAAGCGGAATATAATCCTCTTCGCGCCCCTCTGCGCGAAGGAACTCGCGCGTGACCTCGTCGGAGGGGAAGATCGAGGTGGTGGCACCAAGCTCGGTGCCCATGTTGGTGATGGTTGCTCTCTGAGGAACCGAAAGAGAGGCAATTCCCTCTCCGCCCCACTCGATGATCGCGCCGACACCGCCCTTGACCGAAAGGATGCGCAGGATCTCAAGGCTGATATCCTTCGCGCTCACCCAGGGACGAAGCTTACCGACGAGGTTAACGCGGTACATCTTCGGCATGGTGATGTAATAAGCACCGCCGCCCATCGCAACCGCAACGTCAAGTCCGCCCGCGCCCATCGCGAGCATACCGATGCCGCCGCCCGTCGGCGTATGGCTATCCGAGCCGATCAGGGTCTTTCCGGGCTTGCCGAAGCGCTCGAGATGCACCTGATGGCAGATGCCGTTTCCGGGACGCGAAAAGCGAAGTCCGTACTTTTTTGCAACCGATTGGATGTAAAGATGATCGTCGGCGTTCTCAAAGCCCGACTGAAGGGTATTATGATCTACGTAGGCAACCGACAGCTCGGTACGCACGCGGGGGATGCCGATCGCCTCGAACTCGAGGTACGCCATCGTTCCGGTTGCATCCTGCGTCAGCGTCTGATCAATGCGGAGAGCGATCTCCTCGCCCGGGATCATGTTGCCCGAGATCAGATGGTCGCGGATAATCTTCTGTGCAATCGTAAGTCCCATTTTGCTACCCTACTCTTTTATTTGTCCTCTTTTTTCTGCTCGTTTGTAAAGCGCACGACGAGATCCTCAAGCTCCTCGGTCGAGATCGCGGTCTGGCGCCCCGCCGCATACTCGCCGTCTGCCCACTCCTTGATGAAAAGGACGATGGGATCGTGCTTGGTGACCGCCTCGGCACCTGCGAGATTGTAATGCTGGTTGATCCAATAGGCAACCCCGGCGAGACCCGAGGTGTTGGTGACCGTCACGCTTGCGGGACGGCCGAGCAGCTTTTCGGTATTGAAGATGTTGTAGATCTCCTGATCCTTCATCAGACCGTCGGCGTGAATACCGGCGCGCGTGACGTTGAAGTTCTCACCAACGAAGGGGGTCATCGGGGGGATGACGTAGCCCATCTCGCGCTCGAAATAGCGGGCAATCTCGGTGATGACGGTCGGATCCATGCCGTCGAGCGAGCCACGCAGAGAGGCGTACTCAAAGACCATCGCCTCAAGCGGAATATTTCCGGTACGCTCGCCGATGCCGAGCATCGAGCAGTTGACGGCGGAGGCTCCGTACAGCCATGCGCAGGTCGCGTTGGATACCGCCTTGTAGAAATCGTTATGCCCGTGCCACTCGATCATCTCGGAGGGGACGTCGGCATAGTGCTGCAGGCCGTAAATGAGTCCCGGCACGCTTCGCGGGATCGCAGACGAGGTAAAGGGAACGCCGTACCCCATCGTATCGCAAACGCGGAATTTGATCGGAATATCCGCCTCGCGGCTCATCTTCTGCAGCTCGTATACGAAGGGCAAAACGAAGCCGTAATAATCGGCACGCGTAATGTCCTCGAAATGGCAACGCGGACGGATGCCGAGCTCAAGAGCGGCGGAGATCGTCTTTTTATAATGCTCAAGCGCCTGACTGCGCGTCATGCCGAGCTTATGGAAGATATGATAGTCCGAGCAGGAAACGAGCACGCCGGTCTCGCGGATGCCCATGTCGCGGATCAGCTTAAAGTCGCTGAGCGTGGCGCGGATCCATGTCGTGATCTCGGGGAACTTCAGTCCGAGATCCTGGCAACGGCGCAGTGCGGTACGGTCGGTCTCGCTGTATACGAAAAACTCGGTCTGGCGAATCAGGCCGTTCGGTCCGCCAAGGCGCGAAAGCATCTTATAAAGATCGACGATCTGCTCAACCGAATAGGGCGCGCGCGACTGCTGACCGTCGCGGAAGGAGGTATCGGTCATCCAGATCTCCGAGGGCATGCCGAGCGGCACGCGCGTATGGTTGAACTGCACCTTCGGAACCTCATCGTAGGGGAAAACCTCGCGGTGGAGATTCGGCTCGGTAACGTCAACGAGCGGATAGTGATAGGAATCCTGCTCAAGCAGGTTGGTTTTCGGTGAAAGTTTGATCAAAGGTCATGCTCCCTTCTGTGGTAAAGTGCGACTGTACGCCAAAAAAATAAAATATACAAATATTATATACGATTCGTCTCGGTTTGTCAATCGTTTTTGAAGCTTTATTTCCTTCTTTTCAGGCATTTTTAGCTCTTTTTCGTCGGTTTTGGCTGTGTTTTTGAATTTTTCAAGCTTCAATCTTGCATTTTTTGGGAAAAATCGAAGAAAAAAAGGGCGATCGGGATCGGCAAGCCGAAATATTGCGCCGTCTTTCATGCATTTTCGTGTCAGAGGTGCGCCCAGGCTCACCTTGACAAATAGCAAATTCTGTGCTATAGTAGAGCAAGTGAAAAGGGCATCAAGCAATCCGCTCTGCGGTAAAGAATCCCCTTTTTCAACGTCAGATTGGAGAGAAAGCAATGGGTAAATATTTCGGGACCGACGGCTTCCGCGGCGAGGCAAATAAGGAGCTTCGCGCCGAGCACGCCTTTCAGGTCGGCCGCTTCCTCGGCTGGTATTACGGAAGTCCCCTCTCGGGCTGTGCTGTCCCCGGGCATAAGCCGAGGGTCGTGATCGGAAAGGATACGCGCCGCTCGTCCTATATGTTTGAATATGCGCTCGCATCGGGCCTGACCGCCTCGGGGGCGGATGCGTATATTATGCACGTTACCACGACTCCGAGCGTTTCTTATATCACGCGCCTTGACGATTTCGACTGCGGCGTGATGATCTCGGCATCGCACAATCCCTTTTATGACAACGGCATCAAGCTCGTTAACCGTTGGGGCGAGAAGATGGACGACGAGACGATCCGCCTGATCGAGGCGTATATCGACGGGGATCTTTCGGCGCTTGGCATCAAGGGAGAGGATCTTCCGCTTGCCGGAGGCGAGGACGTCGGCTGCATCATCGACCACGTGGCGGGACGCAACCGTTACGTCGGGTATCTCATCTCGCTTGCAACCCGATCCTTCAAAAGCCTTCGGATCGGACTTGACTGCGCGAACGGAAGCGCCTGGATGATCGCAAAGTCGGTCTTTGACGCCCTCGGTGCCAAGACCTACGTCATCAACAACTCCCCCGACGGTACCAACATCAACGACGGCGTCGGATCGACCCATATCGAGGGGCTCTGCCGCTTCGTCAAGGAGAATCTGCTTGACGTCGGCTTTGCCTTTGACGGAGATGCCGACCGTTGCCTTGCCGTTGACGAGCGCGGCGAGATCGTGCATG
>JAFYMH010000079.1 GCA_017556685.1 Clostridia bacterium
CGGTATCGAGAAGAAGGTCAACGCCACCGCCGCCTTCGAGTTCCGCGCCGTTGGGCACGGAATGCAGAACTTCCCGCCCATCGTCGAGGCGGCAGAGAGAGCGGGCGCCGAGTGGGTCGTCGTTGAGCAGGATCGCCCGAGCCAGGGACTTACCGCGATGGAGTGCATTGATATTTCGAGAAAGTATCTTCGCTCGATTGGACTTTAATTCAGATAAGGGTTGCTTCCTTTCGGCATAACCGAACGAAAAACAAAAAAAGAGGCTGTCTCAAATTCGGATTTGAGGCAGCCTCTTCTTGTGGGGCGCATCAGATTTAGGCGAGAAGCGCCGTTTGCGACCCGCATGCGTATTTACATACGCAAAGAGGGAGCAAACGGCGGTAGAAAAAATCCGAGATAAAATGAAGAAATCCGAAGGATTTCAACCTTAAAAGCTTATCAAAGCAAAGCTGTTCACCTTGCATAGTCCACTTGACGTGATCCTTCGGATTTTTTCGGTCTCGTCAAATGTGACAGCCCCCTTTTTTTGAGGTCATCCCATGATCAGCTCGCTCGGAAGGGCAAGCAGCTTTGCGATCGCCCCGGCCAGGATCGGCGCAAGACGGGCAAGGCGCGCGTCGATATCCTTGACCGTCACGAAAAGAGACGGCTCGCTCTCCTTTCCGAGCATCGCCGCGTCGATCACGGTCGGGACCCCGACCGAAAGCACCGGTACGCCGAGGATCTCGGGGGTGATCCCGGGGCGGTTGTTTCCGATCCCCGAGCCCGGGGCAATGCCGACGTCCGAGAGCTGGACCGTCGAGCAAAGGCGCTCGGGGTCGCGCGCCGCGAGTGCGTCGATAACGATGATAAGGGCAGGGCAGAGCTTTGCCGAAAGAAGTCGGACGGCATCCGCCGCCTCGATCCCCGAGTCGGCGAGAACGCCGGGGGTGGTGCAAAAAAGCGAGGCGCAGCCAAGATCAAGGAGGCATTTTGGGTCGATCCTCTCAAGCTGTCCCGTTGCGCCGATCCGATCGAGCGTCATCGGGCCGATCGCGTCGGCGGTAAGTGCGCGGTTGCCGAGCCCGACGGCAAGCACGCGCCTGCCGTCCCTTGGCATAGCACCGAGAAGGGGCAGAGTGATCGCCGCCATCTCCTCTGCCAAAAGCGAGCAGAGCGCCTGCTCGCCCTTACTGCCGAGCTCGAGAAGATCGGGGAAGGCAACCGTGCTGTAATGGCCCGAAGGCTCGGCGGATGCCCCCTTCTCGACCTTTTTGTCGATTGTCAGTCGGGTGACCGTCATGTCTCCGTGCCTCGTTTCACAGAGCTCGACCCCCTTGGCGCGTGGGTCGGCGCGGTGCCGCTCTGCCGCGAGATCGGTTCTTCCGGAAAGCCGCATTTATATCCACCTCGGTCTTTTTTCGCTATTTTCTCCGCGGCGGCGCCCATCCATTCGGAAAAACCTTGTCAAACTGCACAAAAACGTAGAAAAAGATTGTGCAAATAGACAAAATTTCTCGGTTCGCAAATTAACTGTTGAAAAATATGCGCGGGCGTGTTATAATATCGTATATTGATTGTGTTCTTGGTGTGCTACCGGGTTCTTGGAGGAATGAAAAATGAAGAAACTTCTCAGTCTGCTTTTGTGTGCAATGCTGCTTAGCGGCACGATGCTGTCGCTTGCATCCTGCGGTGATAAGGAGCCTGTCGATGGCGGCGCTCAGATCAGCGTATATCTCGGAAATCCCATTTACGATTTCGATCCTCAGGGAGAGTATACAAACGACGGCGCGCTCTCGGTGCTCAGCCTCATGTTCGAGCCGCTGTTCCGTCTTGACGGGGACGGCGATCTCGTTAACGGCGTTGCCAAGAGCTATTCGATCAACGAGAAGACCGGCGTGATCACGGTGAAGCTCCGCGAGACCTACTGGAGCGACGGAATCACCCGCGTGACGGCGTCCGATTTCGTATACAGCTGGCAGCGCCTGATCCGTCAGGACTCCTCGAATCCTGCCGCAACCCTCCTTTTTGACATCAAGAACGCGGTTGCCGTCAAGCGCGGCGACGTCA
>JAFYMH010000080.1 GCA_017556685.1 Clostridia bacterium
ACCGCGCGCTCGGTTTCAAGCGGCAGGCGCTTCGGTGCGACTACCGCTTTACAGAGGCCGGCGGTGCCTACGTCCCCTTTCCGTCCTCGTGGCTGCTAAACGACGAGCCTTGGCGCTCGGACTATACGCCTCAGAGCCGCACCTGCACCGAGGGGGCGAAGGTTAAGGCATCGTCAAGCTTTGAAACAGACGAGTTCTTTGAAGCGGCGCTTCGCCGCTCCTATGCGCCGAAGGGAGGGCAAAATGCGGAAAAGACGCCGTAGCTCGCACCGCAAAAGAAAACGCCTGCCGCTTGAAACCGAGCGCGCGGTACGCGCCCTTTGCGCCGGCTACCACCGACGGAAATACCGCCGCGAAAGCTTCCCCCACCCCACGCGCGGTGCTCTCACCGAGAGCGAGATCAACGCCATGATCGACGACGCCCTTGAGGAAAGCTGTGAGGCAGGGCTTCGCTCGGCTCTGCGCGAGGACATCGCCGAGCGCCGCGGCGCCAAGTATACGAGTGCCGTCTGGATCGGCGAATCGGGCTATAAGGAGCGCAAGGCAGAGGCAAAGCGCGCCATCGCAAGGCGCTTCGGCCTGCCCCTCGGCTGATTTATTCGCGCATAGCGCGAGTGATATGCTCGGCTTTGCCGAGCGCGATATTCGCGCATAGCGCGAGCGATATGTCCGCACGGCGGACGCGATATGTTGCCGCTTCGCGTCAACGTTAGGAGTTCTTTTTAGGACGATCGCAAGGGAAACCAAAAAGGCTCCCTTGTGCAAAGGGAGCTCCGCCGAAGGCGGTGAGGGATTGTCTTGTGCTAAAATCAAAGCATTACAATCCCTCCGGCACGGCTTGCCGTGCCAATTTGCGCGCAAATTTTCTCCCATTTGCACAATGGAGGCTTTAGATAAGGGATACTTTTTTCATCCGCCATAGCGAAATTTTATTTCGCTTTACCTCTTCACCCTATTTTGATATCATGATATCATGATATCATGATATCAAAATAGCCCTCTACCGCAGGCGGATTTCACTATTTTTTCCCTTGCGCTCTCAAAAATCAAAGAAAGCCCTTTACTTTTCTCGGCTTTTGTGCTATACTACATAAGCATCTACCCGTGGCACAGCTGGATAGCGCGTCAGACTCCGACTCTGAAGGTCGTAGGTTCGAATCCTATCGGGTAGGCCAAAAATTCGACAAGTTTCGACTTGTCGAATTTTTTATCCATTGCGAAAGCAATGGTATATCATCACGCTTTAGCGTGTATCTCATCACCGAAGGTGTATATCATCAGCCGCAGGCTGTATCCTCTTTCGCAATGATGATATACAACGGCAAGCCGTTGATGATATACGATGCTCCGCATCAATGATATACACGGCTCTGCCGTGATTAGAGGCACACGGGTTCAAATCCATCGATTAAAAAGGTAAAACATCTTTTTTATCGCCATTTACAAAGAAAAAAGGGCTCTTTTGAGCCCTTTTTTCTTTGTTTTGCTCGGTTCGAGTCACGCGCCGTCAAACGTACTCCCTGACGCGAAGGGTCGCGCCGAGCGACTCGGCGATCTCGCGGCATCGCGCCTGCTCCTCTCGTGAAGTCACGCCGTCAACGACGGTCATAACGACACTCGGAACGAAGGCGACAGCGTCTCGGGTGAAGCTTAGCATGGCGTCGTAGGACACCTCGCCGAAGCGCGGGCGCACGACCCGAAGATAGTCCTCACGGCTTGCGTGGTTGAGGCTGACCGAAACGGTGTCAATGAGGCCCTTCAGACGCCGTGCCGTCGGCTCGCCCGCGATCAGATCACAAAGCCCGTTGGTATTGAGGCGTATCTTGATATCGCTCACCTCTCTTAGGTGCCTTGCCACCTCGAGCAGATCGTCAAGGCGCTCGGTCGGCTCGCCAAAGCCGCAGAACACGACCTCTTGATAGGCACTAAGGTCCCACGCGTCAAGGCTTTGGCACACCTCATGGACGGTCGGCTCGCGCTCGAGCCAGAGCGAGTCGGATTCAAAGACGTGCTCACGCCCCTGCCGTATGCAGAAGGTGCAGGCGCAGGGACAGCGGTTGGTCATATTCACGTAGATCGCCGCTCCTGCGGCGTAGGTCACCGTCATCATAGAAAACCCCTCACCTTGATTTCGAATTTCCGCGCATCCGATCAACCGAAAGCCCCAAAAGGACAAAGACCGCCGCGCTTGCACTCGCTTGCAAAAGCGAGGCGGGGATCCCCGCGAGCGGCGCGATGAGGTTTCCGTAAAGCAGCGCCTCGTAGAGATAGTATCCGCCTGCTGTCACGGCAGCGGCAGGCAACAGCGCAAGGCAGCTATAAGGGCAGATCACGCGGCGGCGTCTGCCGAAAAAGAGCATGGCACAAAGCGCCTTGATCACAACCGAGCCCGGCGCCCAGATCGCGTACCCGGTTAAAAGATCCGCCAAAAGCGCACCGCCCGAGCCGACTGCGATCGCATACGGCAGAGGAAGCAGGCAGGCGGCAAGGTAGATGAAGCCATCCCCGACGTGGATATATCCGTTGGCGGTTGGAATATGCAGATAGGCGGTCACGACGAACACAAGCGCCGTCAGAACGCCCGAAAGAGCAAGCCGCCGTATTCTCGTCTGCGACATTTCAGCGCTCCTCTTATCTTCTCGCGCCCATTTTTGAGCCGAGCTCGATCACGCGCGCGATAACGGCGGCAAGGACGAGATTGACCGCAAGCTCGACGAGAAAATTGACGCCGATCATGGTGAGAAACAGGAACTTGACGGCACCCGCGCCGCCCGCAAGCTCCCCGAGAAGCGTGCGGAACGCGGTCAGCATCCCGAGCGCAAAAACGCCGGTATTGACAACGGGAGTCACGATCCCTGCGCCGATGACAGCCCCAAGACGGCTCTTTCCTTCAAGCAGGCGGTAAACCAGCGCGCCGACGTAGCCGGCGAGGATCGCCTTGCCAAAGCAAAGCAGGACCGTCGCGATCGCAAACCAGATGCTGTCGCCGTAGCCCATCAGCAGAAGGACGAAGCCGCCGTCCCAGCCGAGCAGACCCGTCACAAGGGTCACAAGCCCGAACACAAATCCAAGCATAGCACCCGCGCCCACGCCGTAAAGCGCCGCGCCGATGATGATCGGCGTCAGGGCAAGCGTGATTTGAACGGGACCGAAGCGCACGAAGCTGCAAACGATGCCAAGCGCCACGATCAGGGCAGAGAGAAGCGAAAGCACCGTCAGACGTCGAGTGTCATAGCGAGTCATAAGAGTTGTCCTTTCAGATCCGCGGGGGGTATTCAGCCAAAAAGCAGGCTTTCGCGGATAATATACTATTATAGTACCGAATCGCCGAAATGTCAAGAAAACGCCCCGATTTTTTCACCTTTTTGACCTTCGACTTTCTGTATTCTTCCCGTAGGGCGGTTTTCCATAAGGGAGAACACGCTAAAAGCCCATATTACAAACAGAAAGAGAGAACAGATCGGTTTATAGCCGAGGTGTTCTCTATTTTTTCTTAGTGATGTTTTTGCTGACGCAAAAGTGATGTTATGCTTCGCATAATGATGTTGCTCGCAAATGCTCGCAGTGATGTGATGTTTGCCCACTGTGCCGAAGGCACAACATCATTCACGCAGTGAACATCACTGCCAAAGGCAACATCACTTGCCCGCAAGGGCAAACATCATTTTAGCGTGAATGCTCCAAGCGGAGCATTCACGCTAAGATCACGTCTCCTCTGCGGGAGCGGCGGGCGTCAGGCGGATGAGTGCCATTTCAGCACCATCTCCGCGGCGCGGGCCGAGCTTGTAGATCTGGGTATAGCCGCCGGTTACGTTCGCGTAGCGAGCACCGAGGGTGTGGAAGAGCTTTCTTGCGACTTCCTTCTTGGTGATGAAGCTGAGCGCGGTACGGTATGCGGCAAGGTTATCCTCACCGGTCTTGGCGAGGGTGATCATCTTTTCGGCGAGTGCGCTGATCTCCTTTGCTCTCGTGTAGGTCGTTTCCAGCTTCTCGTTCTCGAGAAGGTAGGTCACGAGTCCGCGGAGCATCGACATACGGTGCGCAGTCTTTCTGCCGAGCTTTCTGGTTCCGGGCATTTTCTTAACCTCCTGTCATTTGGTGGCTCAGTCCTCGACCCGTTTCAGGTCAAGGTCAAGCGAGTGCAACTTCTGAATCACTTCTTCAAGCGACTTTCTTCCGAGGTTTCTGACCTTGATCATATCCTCCTCGGTGCGGTTGATCAGATCCTCAACCGTGTCAATGCCGGCACGCTTCAGGCAGTTGAAGCTGCGAACCGACAGGTCAAGCTCCTCAATAGTCATCTCGAGTACCTTTTCCTTCTGAACCTCCGGACGCTCGACAATGATACCGGCGCGCTTTGCGACGTCGGTCATATCGACGAAGAGGCTGAGATGCTCGTTGAGAATCTTGGCGGCAAGCGAAACGGCTTCCTTTGCGGTCAGAGTACCGTTGGTTTCGACCTTGAGCGTGAGCTTATCGAAGTCGGTGATGTTGCCGACGCGGGTATTCTCGACCGAATACTCGACCTTATACACAGGGGTAAAGATCGAATCGACGAAGATCATACCGAGCGGTGCGCCAACGCCGCCGGACACAGCGATATAGTCCGCCTTGTTCTTATCCTGGGACACGTAGCCGCGGCCCGAATCAAAGGTCAGCTCCATATAGAAGCGTGCGTTCTCGCTTACGGTTGCGAGGTGCTGGGAAGGGTTCAGAATTTCGATGTCTGCATCGGGGATGATGTCGCCTGCCGTTACCGTGCAGGGACCGACCTTATCAATGATGACGGTCTTCGGACCTGCCGTATGGAGCTTTGCGATGATGCCCTTGACGTTCAGAACGATCTCGGGTACATCCTCCTTGACTCCGTCAACGGTCGAGATCTCGTGCAGTACGCCGTCGATCTTGATGCTGGTTGCCGCATAGCCCGCGAGCGAGCCGAGAAGAATTCGGCGAAGCGAGTTGCCAAGCGTGATGCCGTAGCCTCTCTCAAGGGGTTCTACGACGAACTCACCGATGCTACCGCTCTCATTTTTGTCACACGGGGTAATATTCGGCTTTTCGATTTCGATATCAATCATGCGTAACGATCCTCCTCATTCAATTTGTCTTTGGAATATGACGAAACGGAACACTGCGAGCGCCGCCAAAGCGACGGTCGCTGAGGCGGGATTACTTCGAATAAAGCTCGACGATCAGCTGCTCGTTGATCTCGAAGTCGATATCCTCTCTTGCGGGCATTGCAACGATCTTAGCAGAAAGCGTGCTCTCGCTGAAATCGATCCACTTCGGCTTCACTGCCGATGCAGCAGTCTCGGCAAGCTCCTTGAGCTTTGCATTCTCGCGGCTGCTCTCCTTAACGGCGATGACGTCACCCGGCTTGATCTGGATCGAGGGGATGGTTGCCTTCTTACCGTTGAGGGTGAAATGTCCGTGAAGAACGAGCTGACGAGCCTCCTTGCGGCTGGATGCCATACCCATTCTGTATACGGCGTTGTCAAGGCGTCTCTCAAGAAGAACGAGCAGGTTCTCACCCGTCATGCCCTCTTTCTTCTCTGCTGCCTTGTAGTAAAGACGGAACTGGTTCTCAAGGATACCGTAGTAGCGTCTGGTCTTCTGCTTCTCGCGCATCTGCATACCGTACTCGCCAATCTTCTTGCGAGCGGCACCGTGCTGACCGGGAGCCGTGCTTCTGTGGTCGAACGCGCACTTACCGGAGGTGCAGCGATCACCCTTCAGGAAAAGCTTCGTGCCTTCTCTACGGCAGAGCTTGCAGCTGGGTCCAGTATATCTTGCCATTTTCTCTTATCCTCCTCTGATTATACGCGGCGGCGCTTGGGGGGACGGCATCCGTTATGAGGAACGGGCGTCACGTCCTTGATGAGGGTGATGTCAAGACCTGCGGTCTGAAGCGCGCGGATTGCTGCCTCACGTCCCGAGCCGGGTCCCTTGACGAACACCTCGACCGTCTTCATTCCCTGATCCATCGCCAGCTTTGCAGCGTGCTCAGCGGCGGTCTGTGCGGCGTAGGGGGTCGACTTTCTCGAGCCCTTGAAGCCCATCTCACCTGCGGTTGCCCACGAAATGGTTGCACCCGTCATATCGGTGATGGTCACGATGGTGTTGTTGAAGGTCGAACGGATGTGTGCGCAGCCCTTTTCTACGTTCTTTTTCTCGCGGCGCTTTTTCACGGTCTTTTTCGTAGATACCTTTGCCATTTTGCACTCACTCCTTACTTCTTCTTATTCGCGATCGTCTTGGCAGGACCTTTTCTGGTTCTGGCGTTGGTCTTGGTGCGCTGTCCTCTGACAGGCAGACCCTTTCTGTGACGGACACCGCGATAGCAGTTGATCTCAACGAGGTTCTTGATGTTCATCGAGACCTCACGGCGAAGGTCACCCTCGACGCGATAGCTTGCCTCGATCTCGTCACGAAGCAATGCGATCTCTGCCTCGGTCAGGTCCTTTGCGCGGGTGTCGGGGTTGATGTTGGTCTTCGCGAGAATATCCTGCGCGCTCTTGAGACCGATCCCGTAAATATAGGTCAGCGCGATCTCGATACGCTTGTTATTGGGGATATCCACACCGGCAATACGAGCCATATTCTTCTTACTCCTTTTCTGAAATTGGGTGAAAAAATCAGCCCTGTCTCTGCTTGTGCTTGGGATTCTCGCAAATCACCATGACACAGCCTTTTCTTTTAATGATTTTGCACTTCTCGCAAATCTTTTTCACGGAAGGTTTAACTTTCACTGAGATACACCGTTCCTTTCGTTATTTTTTTCTCCAGGTGATCCGACCCTTTGTCGGATCGTAGACCGAGACCTCGACGGTCACGGTATCGCCCGGGAGAATGCGGATATAGTTCATACGAAGCTTTCCGGAGATATGCGCGTTTACGATATGTCCGTTCGGAAGCTTCACCTTGAAGTTGGCGTTGGGAAGTGCCTCGACTACCACGCCGTCCTCAAATACGATCAAATCGTCCTTAGACAGAAGAATCCCTCCATTCTTATTCGCCGACGTCGGTCAGAAGGACCGTTTCATCGCCGAGGATCGCCACGGTATGCTCGTAATGAGCAGAGAGGCTTCCGTCGGCAGTCACGACCGTCCAGCCGTCGTCAAGCACCTTGACCTTGCTTTGACCGACGTTGACCATCGGCTCGATGGCAACCGTCATTCCCGCGTAAAGCCGGCAGCCGCGTCCCGGTGTCCCATAGTTCGGTACGTCCGGGGATTCGTGCAGATGCTCGCCGATGCCGTGACCGACGAATTCCCGCACCGTCGAAAAGCCGTAGCCCTTCGCCGTTTCCTCGACCGCCGCACCGATGTCACCGATGCGGTTTCCGGGTCTTGCAAGGGCAACGCCCTTGTAAAACGACTCGCGCGTTGCCGCGATCAGCCGCTCGGCGACCTCGCTCACCCGCCCGACCGGGAAGGTTCTTGCGCTGTCTCCGTGATAGCCGCCGATCATGGCGCCGACGTCGACCTTTACGATGTCGCCCTCTTGTAGCACACGGTGCTTTGAGGGGATGCCGTGAATGACCTCGCTGTTGATGCTGATGCAGGCGCTTGCGGGAAAGCCGTTGTACCCGAGGAAGCTCGGTACAGCGCCCTGCCCCTCGATGTACGCGCGGATGGCGCGGTCGATCTCGCGAGTGGTCACGCCGGGGCGGATCATATCACGGGCGCAGAGAAGTGCCTCCCCCGTGATCCGCCCGGCGCGCCGCATCAGCCGAAGCTGCTCTCTGCTTTTTAAGATGACCATCGTCCCTTAAACGCCGAGCGCCTCAAGCGTCAGCTTGGTGGTATCCTCAATCTTCTCACAGCCGTAAACAAGCTTGAGGATGCCCTTATCGGAATAGAAATCCTTGAGCGGCTCGGTCGTCTCGTGATAGACGCGAAGGCGCTCGAGAACCACCTCGGGGGCGTCGTCGCGACGGATCGTGAGCTCTGTGCCGCACTTGTCGCAATTTTTGCCGTCCTTCGGCGGGATGAACTCGAGATGGTAGGATGCGCCGCACTTGTCGCAAACGCGTCTGCCGCTCATGCGGCGCGCGATGGTTTCGTCGGCGACCTCAATGCTGACGACAGCGTCAAGCGAGATGCCCATACCGTCCAGAGCCTCTGCCTGCGGAACCGTACGGGGGAATCCGTCGAGGATGTAGCCTCCCTCGCAGTCGGGCTTCGCCAGACGCTCGCGGATGATGCCGATCACGACCTCATCCGGAACCAGCTTGCCCGCTGTGGTATAGCGGCTTGCCTCAAGGCCCATTTCGGTTCCCGATTTGATTGCCTCGCGGATGATCGCGCCGGTCGAGATCGTGGGGATCCCGAGCCGCTCTGAAACGATCTCCGCCTGGGTGCCTTTTCCGGCGCCGGGGGCGCCGAGGAATATGATCTTCATCTTTTCTCTCTCCGTATCAGTTGCCAAGGAAGCCCTTGTAGTTTCTCATGGTCAGCTGAGCCTCAAGCTCGCGGAAGGTCTCGATCGCAACGCCAACGACGATGAGAAGCGAGGTTCCTCCGAAGGTAAAGCTGCTTGCCATTGAAGCCGCCTGCTGAGCGACGTATGCCGACATTCCAACAGAGGTGAAGTAATCACCGATGAAGAAGCGGATCAGAGGCTCAAGGAACAGGGGACTTGCGATGATCGGGAGAATGGCGATGACGCCAAGGAAGAGCGCGCCGATCAGAGTGACCTTATTCAGGATTCTCTTGATGAAGTCGGAGGTGGGACGACCCTGGCGGATGCCGGGGATCATGCCGCCCTGCTTCTTCAGGTTGTTGGCAACCTCGACGGGATCAAAGGAGATGCTGACGTAGAAGTACGCGAATCCGATGATGAGAAGGAACTCAGCGATCGGATAGAAGACGCCGCTCGGTGCAAAGAGATTGTACCAGAAGCCGTTCATGTTGGCTCCTGCGAGCGTCATGATGGTCGTGGGAAGCGAGATGATCGAGCTTGCGAAGATGATCGGCATAACTCCGGTCATGTTCAGCTTGATCGGCAGGTTGGACGACTGTCCTCCCATCATCTTGCGTCCGACAACGCGCTTTGCGTACTGCACGGGGATTCTTCTCTCGCTACCCGTGATGAAGATGACGAAGACCGTCAGAGCCAGGATCACGGCTGCGATAACGAGTGCAAACAGAACGGCAAGCGAGGTGTAAAGCACCTTCGATCCGATCGCGCTCTGACCAAGATACGCGTAATACACGATCTTGCCGAGCTGAATGGCGAAGGAGACCGTCGAGCCGACGATGTTTGCAAACAGGATGATCGAGATTCCGTTGCCAAGACCGTTCTCGTTGATCTTCTCAGCGAGCCACATGATCAGTGCTGCGCTTGCGCAGAAGCAGATCACGATGGTAGCGGCGTACAGGAACCAGGTTCCGTCGCTCGTTCCACCCTTGATGGCGTACGGAACGACCATGGTGTACGAGTTTCCGGCGGCGTCAACGCGCTCGGTGGCAAGCAGCATATAGTAGCCGATCGCCGAAACGAGAGCGAGGACGACGGTGATGATACGGGTCAGATTGTTCAGCTTCTTCTTACCTGCCTCGTCCTTACCGAGCGAGCCGAGCTTGTTCGGGAAAACGACGCAAAGGAGCTGGATCACGATCGACGACGTGATATAGGGGGAAATTCCGAGGGCGAACAGCGTCGCGGTGGAGAGGGCTCCGCCCGAGAGCGTGTTCATATAATCGAAAATGGTTCCGCCAAAGGCATTGGAAAAGTTTCCTGCATCAACGAAGGGGACCGGGATGACCGTTCCGATACGGTACAGAAGAAGGATAAACAGAACGAAGACGATCTTCTTTCTGATATCGGGTGTTCTCCATGCATTCTTAAGCGTTTGAAGCATTTCAAATCACCTCGGTCTTTCCACCTGCTGCCTCTATCTTTCCCTTCGCGGTTTCCGAAAAGACTGCCGCTTTCACGGTGAGCTTCTTGGTGATCTCGCCTCTGCCGAGGATCTTGATGCCGTCGAGTGCGTTATCGACGAGGCCCGAGGACTGAAGTGCTGCCGAGTCAACGACGGCGCCGTCCTCAAAGTACTTCTCGAGGGTCGAGAGGTTCACGATGGCGTACTTGACGCCGAACTTGTTGTGGAAGCCTCTTTTCGGAAGCTGTCTGTAAAGCGGGAGCTGACCGCCCTGGAATCCCGGGCGTACGCCGCCGCCCGAACGGGCGTTCTGACCCTTGTGGCCCTTACCGGCCGTCTTTCCGTTACCGGAACCTGATCCTCTGCCGACGCGGAAGGGCTTCTTTGCAGAACCCTTGGCGGGCGAAAGTTCGTGGAGCTTCAACTTTTGTTTCCTCCTTGCTTAAATTCCGATTAAACGGTTTCCACCTTGACGAGGTGGCGGATCACGGTGATCTTTCCCTTGAGAGCATCGCTGTTCTCGCAGATATTGAAATCACCGATCTTGCGCAGGCCGAGCGAGGCAGCGGTTGCCTTCTGGTTCGGCTTGCAGGCGATGAGGCTCTTGACGAGCGTAACCTTAACCTGTTCCATTCGTCCGACCTCCTTATGCCTTAACGTTCTCGACGCTGATTCCGCGAAGAGCAGCAACCTGCTCAGCGGTTCTCAGAGCCTTCAGACCCTCGAACGTTGCCTTAACAACGTTGATCGGGTTGTTCGAGCGCAGGCACTTCGAGCGGATGTTGCGGATGCCCGCAAGCTCAAGTACTGCACGGACTGCGCCACCAGCGATGATACCGGTACCGGGAGCGGCGGGCTTGAGCAGAACGCTGCCCGAGCCGAACTGCCCGAGGATCTCGTGGGGGATGGTCGAGCCGTGTCTTGCGACCTCGATCATATTCTTCTTTGCATCCTCGATTCCCTTGCGGATCGCATCCGGAACCTCGGCTGCCTTACCAAGCCCAAAACCAACGTGCCCATTGCCGTCTCCGACAACCATGAGCGCTGCAAAGCGTGCGATACGGCCACCCTTAACGGTCTTGGAAACACGGTTCAGAACGACGAGCTTCTCCTGAAGATCAAGCTCATTCGCATCAATCATTTTTGCCATGTTTTTCTCCTTATAGTTGATATTTCAAAATTTCTTTTGAAACAGTGTACAAACCGGAAAATCAGAACTTCAGGCCGCCCTCGCGAGCGCCGTCAGCCAGCTCCGATACACGTCCGTGATAGACATAGCCGCTGCGGTCGAACACGACAGTCGTGATACCGGCTGCGCATGCTCTCTCTGCAATCAGCTTGCCAATGGCCTTTGCCGCCTCCTTGTTCGAGCCGATGCCCTCAAAGGATGCCTCATAGGTGCCTGCGGCAACCAGCGTCTTTCCTGCCACGTCATCAATGATCTGCGCGGAAATGTGCGCATTCGAGCGATAGACGGCAAGACGAGGTCTCTCGGCGGTGCCGGAGATCTTTCCTCTAACTCTCTTATGGCGCTTCTGACGCTGAAGATTCTTGTCGATTCTCTTAACCATGAGATGCTTCTCCTTTCAATTATTTACCGGTCTTTCCGGCCTTGCGGCGGATCTTCTCACCGGAATACTTGACACCCTTTCCGAGATAGGGCTCAGGCGGTCTCTTGGAGCGGACGGTTGCCGCAACCTGGCCGACCTTCTGCTTGTCAATGCCCTTGACGATGACGGTGTTCGAGTCCGGAACGTCGAAGCCGATACCGTCAGCCTCCTCGAAATAGATGGGGTGGGAGTGACCCAGGTTCAGAACGAGCTTCTTTCCCTGCTTCTCAGCCTTGTAGCCGACACCGACGATCTCAAGCTTCTTTGCAAAGCCCGTGGTCACGCCGACGACCATGTTGCTGATCTTAGCACGGGTGAGACCGTGCAGCGCACGGATCTCCTTATCGTCATTCGGACGGGTAACAGTGAGGGTCGATCCCTCAACCGAGATCCCGAGAACGGGGCAGAATGCCTCGGAAAGCTCTCCGAGTGCGCCCTTGACGGTGACGACGTTTCCCTCGGCGACCGATACGGTCACGCCAGCGGGAATGGCAACAGGTTCTCTACCGATTCTAGACATCTTCTACCTCCTGCCTCTTACCACACGAAGGCGAGCACTTCGCCGCCCACGTTGGCAAGTCTTGCTTTCTTATCGGTCATAATGCCCTTCGAGGTCGAAACGATGACGATTCCGAGACCGTTCATGACCTTCGGCATATCCTCACAGCCTGCATAGATACGAAGACCGGGCTTCGACACTCTCTTGAGGCCATGGATGACCTTCGACTTTCCCTCGCCGTACTTGAGGGTGATTCTGATGATGCCCTGCTTACCGTCCTCGATGACCTGGTAGGACTTCACGTAGCCCTCCTCGACGAGGATGTTTGCGATCGAACGCTTGAGGTTGGATGCGGGAACGTCAACGGTGTTGTGCTTCGCATCGTTCGCGTTGCGGATTCTTGTGAGCATATCTGCGATAACGTCTGACATTTGCATGGATAAAAATCCTCCTTTATGCAAGTTTTCTTTTCTCTTGCTGCCGCGGCGAGTGCCGCGACGGCTGATCGGCGGTTAAAGCCTCGGCTTTCCTTCCGATAGTTAAGGGGTGCGGCTTACCAGCTGGCCTTCTTGACGCCCGGGATCTCACCCTTGTAGGCGAGCTCGCGGAAGCAGATACGGCAGATGCCGTACTTACGAAGGTAGGCGTGGGGTCTTCCGCAGATCTTGCAGCGGTTGTATTCTCTGGTCGAGAACTTCTGGGGCTTCTGCTGCTTGAGAATCATTGACTTCTTAGCCATTCTTCTTATCCTCCTGCATTATTTGGCAAAGGGTGCGCCCATCGCCGCGAGAAGCTCCTTGGCTTCCTCGTCGGTGGCGGCGGTCGTAACGAACACGATGTCCATTCCGCGGATCTTCTCTACCTTATCGTAGTCGATCTCGGGGAAGATCAGCTGCTCCTTCAGACCGAGCGAGTAGTTGCCTCTGCCGTCAAACGCGTTGGGGTTGATGCCCTTGAAGTCACGGACGCGGGGGAGGGCGAAGTTGAAGAGCTTATCCATAAACTCCCACATACGCTCGCCGCGCAGGGTGACCTTAACACCGATCTTCATGCCCTCGCGGACCTTGAAGTTCGCGACCGACTTTCTTGCGTAGGTCGGAACGGCCTTCTGACCGGTAATCATGGTGATCTCGTCGATCACGTTGTCGATGACCTTTGCGTTCTCGCGCGCATCGCCGACACCGACGTTGACAACGATCTTGTCAAAGCGCGGAACCTGCATGGGGCTCTTGTACGCAAACTTGGCCATCAGAGCGGGGGCAACTTCTGCCTTATACTTTTCGCTAAATCTCGACATATTCGGTTACCTCCTCTCAAATCTTCTTGCCGCACTTAGCGCAAAGACGAACCTTCGTCTTCTTGCCGTCGACCTCTTCGTAGCCGACCTTGGTGCGAACGCCCTTGTCGCAGTTCGGGCAGTAGAGCTGAACCTTGGATGCGTAGATCGCGCCCTCGGTCTTGACAATACCGCTCACGTCGCCCTGCTTGCGGGCCTTGGTGTGCTTGGAGACGACGTTGACGCCCTCGACGATGACCTTGCCCTCCTCGGGAGAGGTGGCAATGACCTTGCCGGTGCGGGCGACGAGCTTGTCGTCCTTCTTCATCTTTCTGTCGTCACCGGAAAGAACGACAACGGTATCGCCGGTTTTGATATGAAGCTTTTTCATTGTCATTTCCTCCGATCACAGTACTTCGGGAGCGAGCGAAAGGATCTTGGTGAAGTCCTTATCGCGCAGCTCTCTGGCCACCGGGCCAAAGATACGGGTTCCGCGAGGGGTCTTATCTTCCTTGATAACGACTGCGGCATTCTCGTCAAACTTGATATAGGAGCCGTCTGCACGGCGAAGCTCCTTGACGGTACGGACGACGACGGCCTTGACAACGTCTCCTGCCTTGACAACTCCGTTCGGAGCAGCCTTCTTGACAGAGCAAACGACGATGTCACCGATGCCGGCGTAGCGACGGCCCGATCCACCGAGAACGCGAATGCACATCAGCTCTTTTGCGCCGGTGTTATCGGCGACCTTCATTAAAGACTGTTGCTGAATCACTGATCTTTCCTCCTTGCTTCGGCAAGCTTTTTGACCTGCCTACTATTCTGATATGATCTGTCTTACTGTGCCTTCTCGATGATTTCGACAAGACGCCATCTCTTCATCTTGGAGAGAGGTCTGGTCTCCATAACGGAAACCTTATCGCCAACGCCGCAAGCGTTCTTCTCATCGTGAGCGTAGAGCTTCATCGTGCGCTTGATGATCTTCTTGTACTTGGGGTGGCGAATGTGGTCCTCGATTGCAACCGTGATGGTCTTATCCATCTTGCAGCTGACAACCTTTCCCACTCTGACTTTTCTGAGATTACGCTCTTCCATTTATCCGTCCTCCTTTAGGCGTTCTTCTCGCGAAGAACCGTCATAACGCGTGCGATATCGTGCTTGACGTCGGTGATCTTGTGAGGATTGTCAAGCTGGTTGATCGCATGCTGAAAACGGAGATTGAAAAGCTCTTTCTTCAGGTCAGCGAGCTTTACGCCGAGCTGCTCGGCACTCATGCTTCTGAGTTCTTCTGCTTTCACGGCTTAAACCTCCTCTGCAACGTTCTCTTGCTCGCGCACTACAAACTTGCACTTGATCGGTAGCTTGTGGGACGCAAGACGCATAGCCTCTTTTGCGACCTCCTCGGCAACGCCGTCCATCTCGAAGAGCACACGGCCGGGCTTAACGACCGCGACCCAGTACTCGGGCGAGCCCTTACCGGATCCCATTCGGGTCTCGGCAGGCTTCTCGGTGATGGGCTTGTCGGGGAAGATCTTGATCCAGACCTTACCGCCACGCTTGATATAACGGGTCATGGCGATACGGGCAGCCTCGATCTGATTGCTGGTGATCCAAGCGGGCTCGAGAGCAACGAGACCGTAGTTACCGTTGGTAACGGTGTTACCGCGAAGGGCCTTACCCTTCAGTCTGCCGCGCTGAACGCGACGGTGCTTGACTCTCTTCGGCATCAACATTAGCGGTTGCCTCCTTCGTGTTTGGTGCGGTCGAAGCTACGGCCTCCGTTGTTGTTTGCGAAGCGGCGGTCACCGCGACCCTGTCCTCTGCCGTCGCGGCGGTTATCGCCGTTTCTGCGGGGACGTCTGTCGGGGCGCTCAGGTCTTCTCTCAGCGGCGTTTGCGTTCTCTGCGAGAACCTCGCCCTTGTAGATCCAGACCTTGATGCCGATCTTACCGTAGGTGGTGTTCGCTTCAAAGAAGCCGTACTCAATGTCGGCACGCAGGGTCTGAAGCGGAATGGTACCCTCGTGATAGTGCTCGGTGCGAGCGATCTCGGCGCCGCCGAGACGGCCGCCGCAGGAGATCTTGATTCCCTTTGCGCCGAGTCTCATGGTTCTTCCGATCGCCTGCTTCATAGCACGGCGGAAGGAAGTTCTGCGCTCGAGCTGAGATGCGATGTTCTCTGCAACGAGCTGTGCGTTCAGATCGGGGCTCTTGATCTCGATGACGTTGACAACGACGGGTTTTCCGACCATTGCCTCAAGCTCGGTCTTGAGCTTCTCGATCTCAGCGCCGCCGCGACCGATGACCATACCGGGCTTCGCGCACTGCACGAAAACGCGGACGCGCGAACGGTCGCGCTCGATCTCGATCTTCGGCACGCCTGCCGCCTGAAGCTTCTCCTTCAGGTACTTTCTGATCTTGTGATCCGATACGATGGTGTCGCCGATCTCCTCGTCCTTGACAAACCATCTCGAATCCCAGTTCTTAATGACGCCGACGCGAAGACCGTGCGGATTTACCTTCTGTCCCATTGTCTCAGCCGACCTCCTTCGAATTGTTCTTCTCTTTGACAACGAGCGTTACGTGGCTCGTTCTCTTCAGGATGCTGAACGCTCTGCCCTGTGCGCGGGGCTGCATTCTCTTCAGCGTCGGTCCGGGGCATACAAAGCACTCGGAGACGTAGAGGTTCGAGGCATCCATATTAAAGTTGTGCTCTGCGTTCGCAACCGCGCTCTTCAGAAGCTTCACGAGGCTTTCCGATGCGATCTTGTTGGTGTTCTTCAAAATTGCCATCGCGGAATCCGTGTCTTTGCCTCTGATGAGATCAAGAACGATCTTGACCTTGCGCGGAGAGATTCTTAAATACTTAAGATGTGCCTTTGCTTCCATTGTTAGGCGTTTCCTCCTTCGCTATTGTACTCAGCTGTTCGACGTTTTGGTTCCCGCATGACCCTTGAAGGTCCGGGTAGGTGCGAACTCACCAAGCTTGTGACCAACCATATCCTCGGTAACGTAGACCGGAACGTGCTTTCTTCCGTCGTGAACAGCAATCGTATGACCGACGAACTCGGGGAAGATGGTGGATGCACGGGACCAGGTCTTCAGCACCTTTTTCTCGCCCTTGGCATTCATTTCGCTGATTCTGTTAAAAAGCTTGACTTCGACAAAAGGCGGCTTTTTCAGGCTTCTGCTCATTTCTGTTGTGCTCCCTTCTTAATACTCAGCGTCATTACTTGCTGTTTCTGCGCTTGACGATAAACTTATTCGTTCTCGCCTTCTTGTTTCTCGTCTTATATCCGAGAGCGGGCTTGCCCCACGGGGTCACAGGGCCGGGACGGCCGATCGGGGACTTACCCTCACCGCCTCCGTGCGGGTGGTCACAGGGGTTCATGACCGAACCTCTGACCGTCGGACGGATGCCGAGGTGGCGGGTCTTACCTGCCTTACCGAGCTTAACGGTCTCGTGCTCAACGTTGCCGACCTGACCGATCGTTGCCTTGCAATCGAGGCGGACGATGCGGACCTCACCCGAGGGGAGGCGGATCTGTGCAACGCCGTTCTCCTTTGCCATCAGCTGAGCTGCGACGCCGGCAGAGCGGACGAGCTGAGCACCCTTACCGGGGTAAAGCTCGATGTTGTGAATGAAGGTACCGACAGGGATCGAGGAGATCGGCAGGGTGTTACCGGGCTTGATGTCGGCATCGGGGCCCGAGTAAACGACGTCGCCGTCCTTCAGTCCCACCGGTGCGATCACGTAGCTCTTCTTGCCTGCCTCATTCTCAAGCAGCGCGATATATGCGGTTCTGTTCGGATCGTACTCGATACCGAGAACCTTCGCTGCCTCGACGTCCTGGCGCTTGAAGTCCATGATTCTGTACTTCTGCTTGTTTCCGCCGCCGTGATGACGGACGGTGATGCGGCCGTAGCTGTTGCGGCCTGCGTGCTTCTTCTTCGTGGTGATCAGGCTCTTCTCGGGGGAGAACTTGGTAACCTCGTCGAAGGAGGGAGCCTGCATGTTTCTGCGCGACGGAGTCGTCGGCTTGTACTTAATCGTAGGCATTACTCTTCCTCCTTAATTCATGCTGTCGAAGAACGCGATGGTCTTCGAGCCCTCGGCGAGGGTGACGATCGCCTTCTTCCACGAGCGGGTCTTGCCCGCGTGGACACCGAGGCGCTTCGGCTTCGGCTTGACGTTCATGGTGTTGACCTTCTTGACCTCAACGCCGAACATCTCCTCGACCGCCTTTGCGATCTCGGGCTTGGTGGCGTCCTTCTGCACCTCGAAGGTGTAGCGCTTGTCCGCGATTCCGTCCATGCTCTTCTCGGTGATCAGAGGTCTGATAATGATATCGGCAACCGATTTCATCTTGCATATACCTCCTCGATTTTCTCTACCGCGCTCTTATCGAAGACGAGCTTACCTGCGTTCAGGACGTCGTAGACGTTGACGCTGTTGGCAACCGTGGTCTTTGCGCCGGGGATGTTGGCGCAGCTCTTGACAACGAACTCGTTGACAGCGGGGAGAACGATCAGCGGCTTCTTCTCTGCGTCAACGGCGCTGAGCATTGCCACCATCGTCTTGGTCTTGTACTCGCTTGCGGTGATCGCGTCAACGATCACGAGCTCACCTGCTGCAGCCTTTGCGGAGAGTGCGCTGATGAGAGCAAGCTTCTTTACCTTCTTATTGAGGGCAACCTTGTAGGTGCGGGGCTTCGGTCCGAGAGCAACTCCGCCGTGTACCCACTGAGGAGAACGGGTGGAGCCCTGTCTTGCGTGACCGGTTCCCTTCTGCTTCCAGGGCTTTCTTCCGCCGCCCGAAACCTCGGTACGGGTCAGGGTCGACTGCGTGCCCTGTCTTTGGTTGAGCAGATATGCTCTTACTGCGGCGTGGAGGACGGCGCTGTTCACTTCTGCGCCGAAAACGGCATCGGATAAGGTAATCTCGCCGACTTCCTTGCCCGCCATATTGACAACCTTCATGTTAGGCATTCGTATTTCCTCCTTCCGTTATGCTTTCACCGAATCGCGGATAAAGACGATGCCGCCACGGTTTCCGGGGACTGCGCCCTTGACTGCGATCAGGTTCTTTTCGGAATCGATCTTGACAACGGCAAGGTTCAGGATGGTGACCTGCTCGTTACCGTACTGACCTGCCATCTTCTTGTTCTTGAAGATTCTTGCGGGGTCGATGACACCCATGGATCCCGACTGACGGTGTACAGGTCCGACACCGTGCGTCATTCTCAGCTTGTGAAGATTCCATCTCTTGATGGCGCCGGTGTATCCGCGGCCCTTAGTGATACCGGTGATGTCGACCTTTTCGCCTGCGGCGAAGGTATCGACGGTGATCACGTCGCCAACGTTTGCCGAGCAATCCTCAAGACGAAACTCCTTGAGATGCTTCTTAGCGGAAATGCCCGCCTTCTTCAGATGACCGAGCTCTGCCTTGGTCAGGTGCTTCTCCTTGGCGTCGCAGTATGCGAGCTGGAGTGCGTCGTAGCCGTCGGTCTCAGCGGTCTTCTTCTGCGAAACGACGCAGGGACCGGCCTCGATCAGGGTTACGGGGATGACGTTGCCGATCTCGTCAAAGATCTGCGTCATACCGAGCTTTTTGCCGATAATGCCTTTTTTCATTGTTTCCTCCGGTTATTGGTTGACGGCTTGAATTTCCGTTAACGGACCGTCAACTTGACCACAAGGCGTGGTGTTTGCGGCTGGGGTAGTTTTGGGGTTCTTACTTGTTCTCGATCTCGATCTCGACGCCCGCAGGGAGCTCGACCGTCATCAGAGCCTCAACGGTCTTTGCCTGAGGGTTTTGGATGTCGACGATTCTCTTGTGGGTGCGACGCTCGAACTGCTCACGGCTGTCCTTGTACTTATGCACCGCGCGAAGGATCGTGATGATCTCCTTGTCGGTGGGAAGCGGAATCGGACCCGAAACCGCGTTGCCGTTACGCTTCGCGATCTCCACAACCTTTGCCGCCGCGGCGTCAACGAGGGTGTGGTCGTAGCTCTTCAGTCTCACTCTGAGTTTCGCATTTGCTGCCATCTTTAGTTGCCTCCTTACTGAATTTTGGGGGCGACGCTTTTCACACTGTGCCGGGCGTATCAAACACGCCCTGAGAAAACCGAGCAGACCCGTCAGCCGCAATTCGACAGATCGCCCGACCAACTTGACAAGCACAGTCGCGGTCTCCCGCGGTTTTCGCCCGGTTTGGAATCGGACATACTCCACGAAAATTCCCCGCACGGCAAGCCGCGCGGCAACCTCTCGCTTCATCGCATATCAAGCCTTTATATTATATACCATCTTCTTCCCGATTGCAATTCCTTTTTTTCATTCGCTTGATTTTTATGTGTAGAAATTTTAAGTATTTTTGGTGCAAAATATGTGCATTTTGCACAAATTGGGTAAAAAGAGCCGATTTTGCACAAGAAAAAGCCGCCCGAATCTTGGTTTTTCGGTTTACAAAGGCGGCGCGTTGTGCTATAATGCTATCGATGATAAATCTCGAGTCGGTGCGACCCGAGCCCGTATACGCTTATATATAATAAAAAGGAAGGCTTTTGACCGCCTTTCGGATGAATGAGGTTTGATATGACCGCCAAAACGAAAAGGACCTACAAGGTCTACCTGACGCTCTCGATCCTTCTCGCGCTCGCCCTTGTCGCCGTGCGCTCGTTTGCCCTGCTTTCGTATTACGATCCTGCGATCGGCTATTTTGAGGCGGGGGTGGCTCTGCCCGAGCTTGCAAGCCTTCTGATCCTGCTTGCGCTCCCCCTTGCGCTCTCGGTCCCCTTCGTGCTCGGCGGCGGGAAGCTCGCATCTGAAGCAAGGCGCTTTCATCTGCCGACGGCGTTTGCGTCGGCCCTGCTTGCCTTTTTGCTTCTTGCCTTCGCGGCTCTGCACGTGAGTGAGCTTATCGGCGAGCTTTCGCTTGGGCACGAGGCGGACGCGCGCGCCGCCGTCACGTTGTTGCTAGCCGCGGTCCTAGCCGTGCTCGGCTCGGTCAGCTTCATTCTCTCTGCCTCGATGGGCGCCGAGATCAGCGCAAGGCGCGCGCTTTCCTCTTCTGCCTTCGTTCTCTTTGCCGTCACGTACGCGCTCTTCCTCTATTTTGACACGTCCCTTCCGATCAACGCCCCCGAGAAGCTTCTTTCCCAGCTCGCTCTGCTCTCGGTCGCGATCTTCTTCCTTTATGAGGCGCGGGTTGCCCTCGCGCGACCGATGCCCGGCATGCGCGCCGCCTTCGGCTTTCTTGCCCTGATCCTCTCGGCGGCAAGCTCGATCCCGAGCATCCTCTATTATCTTACCTATGGCAAGACGGTGCTGGAGAGCCCCGTGCACGATTTTCTTCTCCTCGCTTCCTTCCTTTATATTATGGCGCGCCTGACCTCGCTCATCCCGCGCTCGGGGAAAGATGCGGTCCCCTTCTTTGAGGGGGCGCTTTCTGATGCGGATGACGAGGAAAGCGTTGCAAGCGTTGGGCAGATCAGCTTCTTTACCGACGAGGCGGCGCCCCTCTCTACCCCGGGCGATGCGGTCGTCCTTCTCTCGGCAGAGCTCTCGGAGGAGAGCTTTGACCCCGAGAGCGACGAGGCAAGGGATCTGTTCGGTGCGCCCGACGAGAACCCCACCGCCGCATCCGACGAGAGCATTTCCCTGCAGCTCACCGACGATCTTCTCGGCTCGCCGAGCGAGGGGGATAGAAGGTGAAGCGCTTACTTGTCGTTGACGGAAACAGCATCATCAACCGCGCCTATTACGGCGTGCGCCCGCTCTCGACCTCAAGGGGCGAGCCGACCGGCGCCATCTTCGGCGCCGTGCATATGCTAAAGCGCCAGCTTGAGGCAATACGGCCCGACTATGCGGCGGTGGCGTTCGATCTGCACGCCCCGACCTTCCGTCATAAGCTCTACCCCGAATACAAGGCGGGGCGCCGTCCGACGCCCCCCGATCTTCTCGCGCAGTTCGACCCCTGCAAGGAGTGCTTTTCCGCCCTGGGTCTGCATCTACTCTCTCTTGAGGGCTACGAGGCCGACGATATTCTCGGCACGCTCTCGCGCCTCGGAGACGAGTCGGGGGAGATCGAAACCTACGTCTTTTCGGGGGATCGCGACCTTCTTCAGCTCATCTCCCCGACGACGACAGTTCTTCTCGCAGGCAACGGCGAGACCCTGCCCTACGGCGCCGACGCCTTCCGTGCGCGCTTTGGCATCGAGGTCGGTCAGTACCTTGACCTCAAGGCTCTGATGGGCGACTCGTCGGACAACATCCCGGGCGTCCCCGGCATCGGAGAGAAGGGGGCGGTCAAGCTCCTTTCTGCCTACGGTGATCTTGACGGCGTCTTTGCCCATAAGGACGAGCTTAGTCCTGCGCTGACGAAAAAGCTGACCGAGGGCGAGGCGCTCGGACGGCTCTCGCGCCGTCTTGCCGAGATCGAGCGGAACGTACCGATCGAGATGACCCTTGATAATATCGCCTATACGGGAGCAGACGAGGCGGCGCTCTACCGCGTCTTTGCCAAATTTGAGCTCAGCTCTCTGATCCGCGAATTCCGTCTTAGCCCCCCCGCCGAGCCGATCGCCGAGCCAAGCCCGTCTTCGATCTCTCTCCCCGCGCTTCGGGAGGCTTCGCTTGATGAGCTTTCAGCCCTTGACCTCTCGCGAATCGCCCTGGCCCTAACCGACGGGGGAGTTCTCCTCTCGGACGGAAAAAGCACGCTTCTCTGCCGCGAGGCGCTCTCGCGCATCCTGCCCTATCTCACACGAGAGGGGCAGTACCTCGTCTGCTATGACGCAAAGCCCATTTTCCACGCATTATACGGTGCAGGGGTCGAAAACCCACCTGTTTTGCACGATCTTATGCTATACTCCTACCTGCTTCGCGCAGGGGACGGCGCACCCGAAACCCCCGAGAATCTGCTTCGTAACCAGCTCTCCCTGACGGCAGATCCCGAGCATCCCGAGATCGGCGCTTACCTTGCCCTTGAGGAGCTTCTTCTCTCTCGCCTTGAGGAAACCGGGCAAAAATCGCTTCTCCTTGACCTTGAGCTTCCGCTTGTCCCGGTGCTTGCCAAAATGGAGCGAGTCGGCTTTCGGGTCGACCTTGCGGGGCTATCCGCCCTTGGGCAAGAGCTGGGGGAGCGAGCCGCCGAGATCGAGCGTAAGATCTACGATCTTGCAGGCCACCCCTTCTCGATCCTTTCCCCAAAGCAGCTTGGCGAGGTACTCTTTGCAGAGCTTGGACTGAAGGGGGGCAAAAAGACCAAAAGCGGCTATTCGACCGCCGCAGACGTGCTCGAGGGGCTTCGCTCGGAGCATCCGATCGTGCCGCTCGTGCTCACCTACCGTCAGCTCACCAAGCTCCGCTCGACCTATGCGGTTGCGCTTGCCGAGGCGGCAGACGAGGGAGGACGGATCCATACCGACTTCCGTCAGGCACTGACGGCAACCGGACGGCTCTCCTCCTCCGAGCCGAACCTACAGAACATCCCCGTGCGAACCGAGCTTGGACGGCTCTTCCGCGCCCTCTTTGTTGCAGGCGAGGGCAGAGTCCTCGTTGACGCCGATTACTCGCAGATCGAGCTTCGTCTGCTCGCGCATATCTCGGGGGACGAGGCGATGCTCTCGGCGTTTTCCTCGGGGGTCGACATCCATACCATGACGGCGGCGTCGGTCTTCCGACTCCCCTACGAGATGGTTTCCCCCGAGCTTCGCAGTGCCGCCAAGGCGGTCAACTTCGGGATCATGTACGGCATCGGTCCGCACTCTCTCTCGCTCGATCTCGGCATCCCCCACGCCGAGGCAAAGCGCTATATCGAGGACTATCTTGCGAGCTACCCGAAGATCGCCGCCTATCTTGACTCGGTGACGCAAAAGGCGGCGCAAGACGGCTATACGACCACGCTCTTTGGCCGCCGCCGCCGCATCCCCGAGCTTCTGTCAACGAACAAAATGACCCAGTCCTTCGGGCGCCGCATCGCGATGAACAGCCCGATCCAGGGCAGCTCTGCCGATATCATGAAGCGCGCGATGATCGCCGTCGACCGTCGGCTAAAGGACGAGGCGCCCACAGCCCGGCTCGTGATGCAGGTGCACGACGAGCTGATCGTCGAGGCAGACGAGCGCGACGCAGAGCTTATCTCGCGCATCCTCGTCGAGGAGATGCAGGGCGCCGCCTCGCTCTCGCTTCCGCTTCTCGTTGAGGCGGGGGTCGGCAAGACTTGGGATGCGGCAAAGTAACCGTCTATAACCGAGTGAAACGACCGCCACCGCAGTTTTGCGGTGGCGGTCTTTCCTTTTAATCAAAGGGCAAACTTAACGCCCAAATCCTCTGCCCAGACGTCAAACTGATAAAGCCAGGCAAGCAGCTGCGGGCGGGACATGAGCTGTCCCTGCCAGGTGAGATCCCCGCCGCTTTCAAGGAGGGTGTCGAGCGCCGAGCGGTCGATCAGATTTGACAGGGGTGAGGTGTCGCGCGATAGTCTCTCCAAAAGCATCTCGCGCACGCGCGCCTCGTAAAGGGGGTTGTGGGTCTTCGGGTAGGGGCTCTTTTTTCTCCAAAGGATCTCGGGCGGAAGGTAGGGCGTCATCGCCTCTCTGAGCAGAGATTTTTCAACACCCCCCTCGAATTTCAGCTCCCACGGCAGGTTGTAAACGTAGCTCGCGATCCGCGGATCCGAGAAGGGAACGCGCACCTCAAGGCCCGACGCCATTGACATCCGATCCTTTCTCTCAAGAAGCGACTGCATAAAGAAGCGCTGGGAGAGCACCGAAGCGATCCGCGATTGCCGCATGGCGGGGCTGTCACCGTCAAGGCACTCAACGCCCGAAACCGCATCGCGGTAGCAGGCTCTGAGATAGTCCATCCCCTCCTCTGCCCGCGTCAGGTCGGAGCGGAAGAGCGAGATGCGCGCCGTCGGATCGTGGATCCAGGGGAAGAAATCGCGCGAGAGCATCTCGGGACGGTAGAACCAGGGGTAGCCCCCGAAGATCTCGTCGGCGCACTCACCCGAGAGGGCAACGGTATGCCGCCCCTTCACGCGGCGGCAGTAGACGAGAAGGGACGAGTCAATATCGGCCTGCCCCGGGAAATCGCGCACCAGAGCCGCCTCGGCGAGCGCCCCCGCCACATCAGACGGCGAAAGGGTAAGCACGGTATGCTCCGAGCCGATCGCCTCGGCTGCAAGATGGGCGTAGGCATCGTCGGGATTCGGCTGAAAGAGGGTCGGGGCGTAGGCGTTGCCGTGATACTCAAAGGAATAGGTCGAGAGCCGCTCGCCCCGCTCGTGCATCGACTCGCCGAGGATCGCCGAAACGGCAGAGGAATCGAGTCCCCCCGAGAGGAACGAGCAGAGCGGAACGTCGGCGACGCTCTGCGAGCGCACGGCATCTCGAACGAGAGAGCGCACGTGCAAAATTGCCTCCTCGCGGCTCTCGCGGCAGGGCTCGGCGCGAAGGCGGAAATACTGTCGGCGGCGACTGCCACCTCGACCTACCGTCATGCACTCGCCCGGCAGAAGCGAGGAAATATCGCGAAAGACACTTGTGCCGGAGAGGGTCACGGGGGCAAGATAAAGGAGCTGCCAAAGCCCGAGCGTGTCGACGGTCGGCGAGATCATGGGATGCTGCAGTAGAGCCTTCGGCTCGGACGCAAAGAGGAAGGTCCCGTTTTTCTCCGAAAAATAGAGGGGTTTGACCCCAAGCGGATCGCGCGCAAGGAAAAGCGACTCGTTTTCATGATCCCAAACGGCAAAGGCAAAGATCCCCGAAAGATGCGAAAGGCACCCCTCGCCGTATAGGGCGTAGGCGTAAACGAGCGCCTCGGTGTCGCATCGGGTCGAGAGCGTGATCCCTGCCGCCCGAAGCTCCGCCCTCAGAGTCGGGAGGTTGTAAAGCTCTCCGTTATAGATGACCGTATACCGACGGCGCCCAAGGCAGACCGTCATCGGCTGAGCGCCCCTTTCGGGATCCATCACGGCAAGGCGGTTGTGCGAGAGCGCAAGAAGGCGAGAGGTATACTCCCCCGTCGCATCCGGCCCCCGACAAACCATGGTCCCGCCCATCTCACAGACAAGACGCGCATCCGAGGGCGTGATCCCCCCGGGACAAAAGATTCCACAGATCGAGCACATAGCGTAAGCCTTTCAAAAACGGTTTTCGTCGCTATTAGTATACGCCGAAACTCGCTCCGTGTTCCGCTAGGGGCTGTCATATTTGACGAGACCGAAAAAATCCGAGGGATTACACTAAAAAAACCGAGTCAAAGTAAAAAATCGTACTTTGGTAAAGTCTTTAAGGTTGAAATCCTTCGGATTTCTTCATTTTATCTCGGATTTTTTCTACCGCCGTTTGCTCCCTCTCGGAGTATGTGTATACACCTTCGGGTCGCAAACGACGCTTCTCGCCTA
>JAFYMH010000081.1 GCA_017556685.1 Clostridia bacterium
AGGGTGCCGAGCTTTCGCCAAGCGCCCCCCGCGGTGTCTCCAATTCCTTTGTCGGACGGGGGGTTTTTATCTCACTTCAGGGGGGAACGCTCCTTCTCTTCGCCGAGGGGGAATCGATCCGCGAGATGAGCGTGGATAAATAAATCAAAAAATCGGGCGTTGGCACCTTGCTTTACAGCAGGGCACCAACGCCCGATTTTTTTCTCAAAGGATTATTTCAGAAATGTCCTCCAAAGCGACTTCATCGCAAAGTAGGGCGGATCCTCGTTCTCCTCGGAATGCGACTTGGCAGAGATGCCGTAGGAGCCGGTGGCATAGCACTGATATCCGCGCTCGTTCTTGTAGAGAAAATCCTCGTTTCCGACCGTGATCATGCTCCAAAGCTCCTCGTTTTTTCGAACGTCATGAATGCCAAGTGCGATCGCCGCCGAGATCAGAACGGTGGTCAGAACGAAATCGTGCGCACAGTAGGTGGTGGACGAGCGGTTGCCCGAGGCAAACTCGAGCATCATGCCAAGCTGTCCCTCATATGGCGAATGCGACTCGTCAACGATCCAGGCGATGCGCTCCTCGACGCCGTCGTGATCAACGTCGTGGTGGTGATCGCTTCTGACCTCGCCGCCCGAATAGTTGTAGGTAAGAAGATCCTCAATGATCTTGTCCGCCTCGGTCAAAGTGTGCTCGTGATAGGCGTAATCCTTTCCACCGCAGGTCACGCCCGCGCCGTTTCCGCCGTCCTTCATGACGCGTGTGTGGGTATAGTCAAGACTGTAGGTCTCACCGCCGTAAAGCAGAACGTGGCGCGCGTCGGTCCCCGAGGTCCCATCCTCGTGAACTCTTGCAGGAGTAGTCCAGGTCGCCTTTGCGCGGTGCCAGCCGTAGGCATCAAGCCGTGCGATCACCTCGTCATACTTTCCCTCGTCAAAGCCGTGAAGCATATCGTTGACGCGCTTTGCTCCGAGTGTCATATCGCCAAGCCCGAAGTAATGGGCGGCGTAGAGCATGACGGGGGCGTTTGCAAGACGGAAATTCGGATTCCACCCCTTGTGGTAGTTTCCCTTAAGACCGGGACCGGTTCGGTAGATATTTTCGTCCGAGGTTGCAAACGATTCAAGGTAGGCAAAAAGCTCCATTGCGAAATCCAGCTTTTCGGCAAGCTCGCTTGAGATGAGCGACCAAACCGTCGGTGTCTGCCGTGCGAGCGCGATCGATGCCGAAAGCACGGCGTAATTCCAATGGCAGGTCGCATCAAAGGAGGGCGCCTGACCCGCGGTCGTCGCCGAGGCGAGGTGCTCTGCCGCGCGCGCGGCGAATGCGCCGCCCTCGCCGCATTCATGCTCGTAGAGCACGAGCGAGTAGAGTGCGAGCGTTCGGTCAAGCGTAGAAAGTCGGTTGTCGTTGATATGATGCTCGGCTGGGTAGACGAGAAGCGGCTCCTCAAGCATTTTTTCGAGATGCTCAGGGGACATCAGTTCCTTTTTCACGACGTTGCTCCTTTGTGCCTCATTTGTTGCGTTCATTTTATCACAGAGCGCCCCGTCTGTCAAGGCGCGCAAGGCATAATTCCCCCTCATGTTCGCATATCGTCTCTTAGGTACGGTGAGAGGGGGATGCTTATGCGTAGATGCCTGCTTTTGCTTTTGCTTTTATCGCTTCTCTTGGGGTGCGGAGGTCAAGATCCCTTGCCGCGCTCGCTCTACGATCGGTTCGCAGAGGTCTACCCGCTTGAGGCAGGCGTGCTTTATGACAGTGAGGCGAAGCGAAGCGACCCCGAGTATCTCGATCCTCTTCTTTTGGCAACCCTGCTTCGCCGCTCCGACGGCTCCTACGATGGGGAGGATATCGCCTCGGCGGTCCTTTATCTCGGTGCCGCGGGAGACGGGCACCGAGAGCTTCTCATCCTTCGCTGTCATAATAGGGACTCTGCGCGTGAGGTCGCCGCGCTCTGCGTTGCAAGGACAGAGCTTTTGCGTACAAGCGTCGGCGCCGAGGCACGCGTGCTTCTCTCGGGGAAAACCGTCGTTTTGCTCGCGCTCTCCGACAACGCCGCCGCAGAGCGGCTGCTTCGCCGAATGCTTGAATAGCAAAGAAAATAGGTGCTACGCCTACGCGCAGCACCTATTTCTTTGTTTTTCGTTCGGTTATGCCGAAAGGAAGCAGCCCTTTGCTCAAATTTTTTCGGCAAGAGCGCGCTTGCTTTTCCACCTTCCGCACAGGAAATAGATCATCGACGGAATTGCATAGCCGTAGGGCGCAAGCCCGTATCCGAGCACGAATCCGAAGAAGCCGTAGCCAAGGAAGATGCCGAAAAACCAGGAAAGACCAATGCGAAGCACAACGCCGTCGAGCATGGCAAGCACCATGCCGAGCTTGGCGTTTCCGATGCCCTGCACGAAGGCACCGCTTCCGCGCATGATCGAAAAGGCGGGGAACATATAAAGAATTGCCGAAATGAATTCGCTCGACTTATCGTGCACGAGCGGATCGTCCGAGAAGAGCATGAAAAGCTCTCTCCCAAGCGTGATATAGAGCAAAAGGAAGACCGACGTCAGGATAAAGGAGAAGACCCACGCCGAGTAAACGACCCTCTTTGCGCGCTCGGGATTCTTCGCGCCGATGTTCTGACTGATCATCGGAACGGCGGCGTACTGGATCCCCTGCGAGATCTTGTTGATGATATCGTCGATCCGAACTCCTGCACCGAAGGTTGCGGATGCAACGACGCCGATGCTGTTGATCATGGCGTTGACGGCCAGCATCGAGAGATTGATAAACCCCGATTGGATCGCCATAGGCGTGCCGAGCGAGGCGATCATCGAAACGTAACGTCTGTTTGGGCGAAAGCTCTCCCGACGGAAGTCAAAGCCGAAGAGCGCGCGGCGGCGGTAGAGATAGTAGATCGAAAAGAGGAACGAAACCGCCTGCCCGATCACGGTTGCCCACGCCGCACCCGCGACCCCCATGCCAAGCCCTCCGACAAAGAGCAGGTCAAGCACGAGATTGACGATCGAGGCGATCCCGATGAAAAGGAAGGGGCGCTTTGCATCCCCCATTCCTCGAAGCACCGCGGAAACGAGATTGTAGCCCGCCGTGAAAATCAGTCCCGCCGCACAGATCACAAGATATTCGCGCGCCATCTCAAAAGATTCACTCGGAATCTTGATCGCCCAAAGGATCGGAACCTGAAGGGTAAGCATCACAAGCGAGAGCGCGACCGCCAGAATCGAGATAAAGGAAAAGAGCGTGCCGATGACGTCGTTCATTTCCTTGCGCTTTCCGGCGCCGAGCGCCTGGGCAAGCAGAACCTGCCCGGCGTTCGAGAATCCGAGGCAGACCATCGTTGCAAAGTTGACGATCTGACTACTCTGCGCAACGGCGGAAAGCCCCGGCGTCCCGACGTAATGCCCGACGACGATCATGTCGATCGTGCTGTAAAAGACCTGCAGGGCGTTGGATGCCATGAAGGGAAGGGCGAATAGCAGAAGCTGACGCGGGATCGAGCCCTCGGTGAAGTTTTTAGATATGCCTTTCAACGTCAAGCTCCGCTTACTTCAGAGCTGCGACAACTCCCAGAATGCAGTTGGCAAGAAGGAAGATCCCGACGAGCAGAAGAATGATGTCAAAGCCGTTTCCAAAAGCAAGAAGCAGACCGAAAAGAACCGTCAGGATCGCAAAGAGAATGCTCGGCAGGCTCTGCTTCTTCCTTCTCAGCTCGTCGTTGAGGGCAAGCAAACCCTTTACGGCGATCAGAATGCCGAGAACGAGCAGAACGATCTCCATCAGAGTCCATCCGAGAACGATGATCGCGATTCCGATGATCAGAGAAGCCGCGCCCCCGACCGTGTTTCCGTAGAAAAGCTCAAGGACACCGGAGACGATGAAAAACACGCCCGCAAGCGTCATCGCAAGTCCGATGGCCTGCGTGCGGAAGATCACAAGCGTGAGTCCTACGAGAAGATAGAGCAGTGCCGAGGAGAGCTCGGCTCGATTGACCTTTATTTTCTTTTTCGATTTTGCCATGGTATGTAGCTCCTTTCGTTTTATGTCTATATTATACTCGAAACCGATATTAAATGCAAGAAGTCAAAGCGCAATTTTTGTTTTTGAAATCGAAATCGAGCGGCGGCGACTTCTGCCGCCGCTATGCCAACAGCTTGGGAGAGGGAACGTTCTTTGAAGCTTCGAAAGAACTCTATGGCTTTGCTATCAAGGTCGCTCCCACCGAAAAGTCCTGCAGGCTCTTGCCTGCCGCTCCGACCGAAAAAAGCAGGTCGAACGCGGATGCGTTCGCCCTGCTTCGGGAGATTAAGTATGTTTTGGATACAATAAGAAAGCGTTACAAAAACCGTTACATACTATGACACTTATCTTTGAGGCTGCAACCCCTCTTTTTCCTCGTTCATAGAAAAGTATTGAAAAAACGCCTTTTTCGTGGTATAATTATTCAAACAGTGAATAAAGCAAATATTTAAGTTGCATTTCGATGCCACGAAAAGAAGAGGAGGATTTGGTATGATCAAAAAGTATTTATCTATAATAAAGCAAGTGACAATTGCAAGTGCAGTGTCTGTGATTATATATGTATTTACATGTTGGATTATAGCTGCTTTTATGAATGAAGTAGCCAAAACGCTGTATTGGATCGCTTTGGTGATTTATTCCGTTTTGTTTATGGGTGTCTTTTGTTTGCTTTTAATTCGTCGTATTCATGTTAGAAATTCTGTCGGTGAAGAAAAAGCACTTAAGGATTTTGAAAATGGATACTGGGGAATCAAAAAAGACTATATTTTTCTGTTTAAACGGGAGATATCTACTCTCATAGCATTTGCATTTATAAATGGTGCAAGTTGGATTATGATATCGATTGATAAGCTGATTTTTTCTAGGAGAACTGTAACTGCCATTCTTTTATTATATGCACCTTTGAATATTGTAGGGATTACGCTACCTGAATGGGCAAATGGAATATTAGGATATCTTTTTGGGACCATTTTTTGTTTTGCGATATATCTTTTGGAGCTTGTGTTATTTCGCAAAAAATGGTATATGCATTGGAACTAACCAAGGAGGTAAAAGTGTTTTACAAACCTGTATTAATAGAAATCTCTGTTGAAGAACTTATTAATCACATTCGTATTAAAGCGGACTCTTCTGCTGATCCGTCTTGCAATTTGTCATACACCGATGAGAAAGCATATTATAGCAGCTAATTTATTAGCTGCTAATACCACCGTCTGTGAAATGCTTTTTTCTGATTTGTTTTCTGCATATTGTCTTTTGGCAGAATTGGGAGGTTAATGTATATGTTGTTCTTGTGGATATTTTTAATAATAGTTATTATTATAGCTGTTAAGTATCTATATCTGATTGTTAAAAGGTGTCATCTTATAAGAAGAATAAGAAAACAAGTAAAAAAGCAGAACGGAAGTTTGCAATATTATCGAAATCCATTTGTTTCGCTTTTTAAACACGATTGCAAGGCGGATATATCTTTACAGCTTGAAAATAAAATCATTGATGTTTCAATTGTAACGACTCCCCTTCGTCGAGTCAGATATCATTTTGATGTTAATAATTATTTATTAGAACTTATTATTGAAAGACGAGCTATCTATATACAAACCCCGAGCCATCCTAGACCAACCGCAACAAGTACCAGTATGGACAGGGTATATACTATTCGAAAATACAAAATAAACTTGGAGGCTTCTGATAATGGTAATCAGAAGTTTGTGATTTTGCATCCTGCACCACGTTCAACAAGCAAAGCGGAGGGGGCAGCATTGACTACTTTATGCAACAATGATAATTTGACGCAAGGAATTAAAGTGTGTGGCTTAAAATATTTTGTTGAAAATGTGCTTTGACTGAAAATGTGGATGTGTATTAATATGGATCTGTTAGTATATAAAATATTGCAAAAAAATATTGAATCAGGGTAATTCTTACGAAAAAGGCTACTTTTTTGTGCATCAAGCACTAATTTTGGTAGAAGTGTAAGGACTCGAACACTGCAAAGCTTGACGCTCGGCGTCAAGCGGTGACTTTTCGTCGCTCCCGCCGAAAAGTCCGGCAGGTTCTTGCCTGCCACTCCGACCGAAAAAAAGCAGGGCGAACGCGGATGCGTTCGCCCTGCTTTTGGTCGAAGTGACAGGACTCGAACCTGCAGCATCTTGCTCCCAAAGCAAGCGCGCTACCAATTGCGCCACACCTCGGAGATGACCTATCGGTATTATAGCAACGATCGGACGCTTTGTCAAGCGGGAATGCAGAAAAGTCTGCCGTCCCGCTTGCTTTTTTCGCCGTGACGGGCATTTGGGAATTTGCTCAGCGGATCGTTCTTTGCTGCTTTGAAACGACGAAGTGCGCTACCGCCATGGCGGCGATCGCGAAAAGAATCGAGATGACCGAGAGGACCTGCTGACCGTACAGACTAAGACCGAGGAAGGTGTTGCCGTTTGCCTGCACGTGGGAAAGCAGACGGGCCGATTGGAGCGAGATGAGAAATCCGAACAGTCCTGCGATGCTGTTCTTGAGCGCGATCGCCGCAACGAAATAGCGCTCGTCAACGTAGTTGTAGACGATATTCGTCAGGTTGGCGACCATGCCGGCGTTACAGCCGTGATACAGGAGAAGAAAAAGGCTCACAAGGATCCGAACCTTGATGGAATTGCCCGGGGTCGTGCAGGCAGAGACGGCAAACGCGGCGATCCCAAGACACATCGCAAGCTTGATCGCACTGGCAAACGAATGCCGATCCGCATAGCGCCCGAAGGGGCGGGACAGGGCAAAGCGCGAGAGACTTCCGAGCACGTTCATCAGCTGGACCGTCCCGACCGTGAGGGCAAGCTCATGGGGGTTTAGGCGATAGGTGCCGAGAAATCCCACGCTCGAGTAGACCGCGCCGTTCCAAAGACAGGCAAGAAGCACCACCGAGAGAAAGCATCGGTTTCCGAGCGTCCCTCGCGCGACCTCGCGCATTGGCACCCTCTCGGGGCGCGCCTCGCCTTTTTCTTTTTTGTCATTTGAAATGAACAAAAGACAGACGAGGTCGGAAAGACTGAAGATGCAGATCCCAAAGGCGGCAAAAATAAATCCGCCGTGCAGGTTTCCGCTTGCCTCAAAATGATCGATCACATAGCCTGCGGTGAGCGTTACGGCGATTCCCGAGAGCAGAGAGACCATCTCCTTGGTTGCCGAATAGACGCCGCGGCGCCTCGGCTCGACGAAGGAGTTTCCCCACCGAAAGAGGATCGGCTGCACGAGATGGTGCCCGAGATATGCGAGACGCATACAGACGACGGCGATCGCCTGGCGGTATCCTCCGCCCGGAACGGCGGGCAGAAAGGGAACCAGATACAGACTCATGAAAAAGATCTGACCGACGATGTGAACCGCGCTTACAAAAAGCTTTGTGCTCGTGATGTGCCGCACCGCGACAATCGAAAGGAGCTGAAACAGAAACGCCAGAGCCGAGAGGGTCGAGAGGACCCCGACGGTAGCATCGCTCATCCCGATGCTTTTCAGCACCTTGACGAGGAATGCGTCTGTGACGAGAAGCAAAACGAAATATTCAAAGGTGCATTCAAAGAGATACGCCGTGCGCGAGATGCGGTAGGGCTTTGAGCGAAAGCGCTCCGCCTCATTTTTTTCAGATTCTTGCTTGCTCATCAAAAAACACCTCAAAGAAAGATCAACCCGTATTATAGCATAAGCTCGCGGCTTTTGTCTATAAGATGCGCTCGCCTTTTGAAAAAAACCGTCAAAAATTACCGTGTCGCATCCGGTGCCAGAAAACGCCGCTTGACGAAACCTTCCTGTGTCGAAGCGTACTGCTTTGACGTATACTGAAACCGAGCAGGAAACTGCGAAATCCAAAAGGAGAGGAAAAGCCGAATATGAATTTTAGAAATCCGCCCTGCTCGGGGGATACCGGAGAACAGAGCTGTACTTCCCGGGAGCTCTATGGGCTTGAGGGAAAATCGCTTGCAATGGTATATGCTCCGAAGCAGTATTGGCGCAAGCTTTATACGCCCGAGGATGCGCTCATGCACGGCACGCTCTTTACCGAGCTGAATATGCCCTTTTTCGGGGAAGGGGGCGATCACACTTGAATTCTGCAAACGAGCAAAGCAGACTTCTTCGAAGGATAAACGCCCTTTCGTTTGCCCTCGTTGAAACCAATCTGTATCTTGACGGACACCCGACAAACCGCGCGGCGCTTGATTATTACCGCAGCACCTATGGGGAGTATCAGAAGCTCAAAGAGGAATACGAGAGCAAATACGCGCCCCTGACCGCAACGGCAGGCGAATCCGACACCGAGTGGAAATGGGTGCGCGAGCCGTGGCCCTGGGAGATCGGTTTCCCCGAGGCAGGAGCTGCCGCTCCGACAAAGCCTCTCTACGGCGACGACTGAAGGAGGACGAAAGCATGTGGATCTATGAGAAAAAGCTTCAATACCCCGTAAAGATCAAAAATCCGAATCCGCGCTATGCGCAGATCATCATCAGTCAGCTCGGAGGTCCCGACGGTGAGCTGGCTGCGGCAACGCGCTACCTGAATCAGCGCTTTTCGATGCCCTACCAGGAGGTCATCGGGATCCTGACCGACGTCGGAACCGAGGAGCTTGCGCACGTCGAGATGATCGGCGCGATCCTCTATCAGCTGACCCGCAACCTCACCGAGGAGGAGATCTCCCGCTCGGGCTTTGACAAGTATTTTGTCGATCATACGACCGGTGTATATCCGGTTGCAGCAGCAGGCGTTCCCTTTGATGCAAAATATATCGGCGTCAAGGGCGACGTGTTTGCCGATATTAGCGAGGATCTCGCCGCAGAGCAGAAGGCAAGAGTCACCTACGACAACCTTCTGCGCCTAATCGACGATCCCGACGTCCGCGACCCCCTGCGTTTTCTGCGCGCCCGCGAGGTCGTGCACTACCAGCGCTTCGGCGATGCGCTCCGCTGTGCGCAGGATCATGCCGATTGCAAGAACTTTTACGCCTATAACCCCGCCTTCGATACGCCGAAAAAGGCACGTTGACCCCAAAGCCCCCGAAAAAAGGTGGGGCTGTCACATTTGACGAGACCGAAAAAATCCGAAGGATCAACCAAAAAGGAATTTCACATAGTGAAAGAATTCGCTTTGTGAAGCTTTTAAGGTTGAAATCCTTCGGATTTCTTCTTTTTAATTCGGATTTTTTCTACCGCCGTTTGCTCCCTCTCGGAGTATGTGTATACACCTTCGGGTCGCAAACGACGCTTCTCGCCTAAATCTGATGCGCCCCTTCGGTTTATTTTTCTTCTTGCGCTCTCGCGTCGCATTTTTTCTCGGGAGCCTTCGCTTTTTTCACGTAGGTCTTCAGATACGAGGCAAGCTCACGGCTGTGGGAGCAGAGCCGCTCGGTGCAGGCAGAGCACCGAAGGGAGTCGTTGGTGTCGGGAGAAAAGCGCTCGGGATGTCGAAGAAAGGAAATCTCCCATTCGGCAAGGATCAGAAGCGATGCGCCGACGAGCAGGTAGGTCAGGGGATGCGGTAAAAACAAAAGGGGAGTACACATCATCGCATAATCCCAGTTGTAGATGCGGCAGCTCGTACAGCAGCGGTTTTTCAAAAACCAGCGGCGGATCGGGCAGTAAAAGAGAATGCAGACCGAGTCGCAGATCGAATATCCGAGGAACACGAAAAAGAGCCATGCCTCGTCAAGGATCCCCGTAAGGCAGAGGATGCCAAGCAGAGCGTTGAAGGCGATCCAGACGGCGGCAACCGCGGGGACTCCTTTTGAAAGAAGACGTCTTGAGGGAACCCCTGAGCCTTGCCGCGGCAGGTAGAAGGCCCCGCGTTGCTTTCTCGACCCAAGCGAATCAAGGCTTGTCGGAAGGATGCGGAAGAGAAGCATTTCAAGGAGAAACCATGCGAAAAGCCCATGGAAAAAGAGGGGAGTCGCCTCAAGGATGCCAAAGCGCCGCGCATCGCCCCCGATACGCGCCGAAACGTAGAAAAACGCAGCGGCAAGGAAGAGGCAAAGGCGGACAGAAAGACGAAGATAATGCAAAACGATCTGACGCGTGCGGCGCTCAGTTTTGCTTTTGCACGCTTTTATACTCATCGTAAAACCGGAAATAGGGGCAAGCCCTGGTCTGCCCGTTCAGATAGCTTGCGTATTCGTCCTCATCAAGCCGCTGGTCGCAAAGATAGGTATCCCATTCTTCGTCGTAAATATAAAATTCACAGTATTCACAGCTTGGTGTCTGACCCCTAAGCTTCTGCTTGTCGAGCATTCTCCGTCCTCCCTTCTTTCTTTTTTGACACATGCTCTACCATTATATCAGTTCAAAGCCCCTTTTTCAAGAAGCAACTGCAAAGAATTTGTGAAAAGTTTCAAAAGATGCTTGATCCGAGTAAACTCGGCAAAACTTGCCGTCTGATCCGCCTCCTCGCTCTTGACAAATCTCGCGCGCGAATGGTATAATATCTTAGATTATTTGCTGGAGGCGTCATGGCAGCGAGTACGAATAAAAATCAATACAACGATCAGAGCATCTCCCAGCTCAAGGGCGCCGATCGCGTCAGGCGCCGTCCTGCCGTCATTTTCGGCTCGGACGGGCTCGAGGGCTGTCAGCATTCCTTTTTCGAGATCCTTGCAAACGCCGTTGACGAGGCGCGCGAGGGCTTTGGAAACCGTATCACGGTGAGCGCCTATCTTGATCATACGATCGAGGTCGAGGACGAGGGGCGCGGCGTGCCGCTCGGGTATAACCGCCGTGAGAAGCGCTATAACTGGGAGCTCGTTTTCTGCGAGCTTTACGCGGGAGGAAAATACGGCAATAACGACGACGGCTCCGCTTATACCTTCTCGCTTGGGCTCAACGGTCTCGGCGCCTGCGCTACGCAGTACAGCTCCGAGTTCATGGAGGTGCGCTCCTATAACGGAACGCAGCTGTCTGAGATCTCCTTTCGGAAGGGAAGCCCCGTCGGGGATCTTTCGGTGCGCGCGCTCGGCGCGAAGGATACGAAGCGAAACGGAACCGTGATTCGCTGGCGCCCCGACATCGAGGTCTTTACAGACGTTGCCATCCCCGAGGAATTTTTCATCTCGACCATGCACCGTCAGGCGGTCGTTAACGCAGGCATCACCTTCGTGCTTCGCATAGAGCGCGAGGGCGGCTCGTTTGACGAGAGCGTCTATTTTTACCAAAACGGCATCGCCGATTATATCGGAGAGCTCTCGGGGATGTCGTCCCTGACCGAGCCTGTCCTTTGGCATCTCGAAACGCGCGGGCGCGACCGCGAGGATAAGCCCGAGTACGCCATGCGTGCCGACGTCGCCTTTACCGTTATGAAAAGCGGCGGCAGAGCAGAATACTATCATAACTCAAGCTTCCTTGAGTATGGCGGCTCGCCCGACCGCGCGGTACGTACCGCCTTTACCTTTGCGCTCGATAAGTATCTGAAGGCACAGGGGAAGTATAATAAGACCGAGGCGAAGATCACCTATCCCGACGTTGCCGAGAGCCTGACCGTCATCATCAGCTCGGCATCGACCGAGACCTCCTATGAGAACCAGACCAAGAAGGCGATCAACAACACCTTCATCACCAAGGCTCTGACCGAGTTCCTCAAGACCCGTCTTGAGGTGTATTTCGCCGAGAATCCGAACGCCGCCGCGCAGTTTGCCGCCCAGGTTCTTCTCAACAAGCGAAGCCGCGAGACGGCAGAGCGCACCAGAGTTGACATCCGACGCAAGCTTGCAGGGGCGATGGACGTCACCTCACGCGTTGAGAAATTCGTCGCCTGCCGCTCGCGCGATCCGGAGCTTCGCGAGCTCTATATCGTCGAGGGCGATTCGGCCCTCACCTCCTGCAAGCTCGGAAGAAACGCCGATTTTCAGGCGATCATTCCGGTTCGCGGAAAGACCCTCAACTGCATGAAGAGCACCTACGCCAGGATCTTTGAGAGCAAGATCATCGTCGATCTGCTTCGCGTGATCGGCTGCGGCGTTGAGATCGACGGAAAGGTCAAGGGCGATCTCGTTCCCTTCGATCTCGCATCCCTTCGCTGGAGTAAGATCATTATCTGCACCGATGCCGACGAGGACGGCTTTCAGATCCGAACCCTTCTTCTGACGATGTTCTACCGCCTGCTTCCCACCCTGATCGAAAAGGAAAAGGTCTACATTGCCGAGTCTCCTCTCTTTGAGATCACGGCGGGGAAGGAGACCTACTTCGCCTACAGCGAGAGCGAGAAGAACGAGATCGTGTCGGGACTCGGTGACAAGAAATATACCCTTCAGCGCTCCAAGGGACTCGGCGAAAACGAGCCCGAGATGATGTGGCAAACGACGATGAACCCCGAAACGCGTCGCCTGATCCTCATCAAGCCTGCCGACGCCGAGGAAACGCTGAGGATGTTCGAGACCCTGATGGGCGATGCGATCGCCGCCCGAAAGCGCTTTATTGCCGAGAACGGTCATAAGTATCTTGCAAGCGCCGATATTTGAACAAGAAAATCATGCCAAACGAAAAGAGGTAAAAAACATGTCCGAGCAGCTCAAAAAATCAAGCACCTTCAGCGGAGTGAAGGGACCGCTTCTCACCATCGTTATGGATGGCGTGGGGCTCACCGCCGATAACGGAGGAAACGCCGTTGCCGCCGCAAATACCCCGACGCTCGACCGTCTGATGAAAAACTATCCCACCGTTGCCCTCAAGGCGCACGGCACGGCGGTCGGACTCCCCTCCGACGACGATATGGGAAACTCCGAGGTCGGCCATAACGCCCTTGGCGCAGGGCAGGTCTTTGCCCAGGGTGCCAAGCTCGTTTCGAACTCTATCGAGAGCGGGAAGATGTTCGCATCCGACACCTGGTGTCAGGTCGTCTCGAATGCCAAGAGCGGAACCCTGCATTTCCTTGGCCTTTTCTCTGACGGAAACGTTCATTCGCACATCGACCACCTGAAGGCGATGATCGTTCGTGCAAAAGAGGACGGCGTCTCTCGCGTTCGCGTGCATATTTTGCTCGACGGGCGAGATGTCGGCGAGACCTCTGCGCTCGATTACGTGCTTCCCTTCGAGGATTTCCTTGCCTCTCTTTCGGACGGCGCCTTTGATGCAAAGATCGCGTCGGGCGGCGGCCGCATGAAGGTCACGATGGACCGCTACGAGGCCGACTGGTCGATGGTGGAGCGCGGCTGGAAGACCCACGTGCTCGGACAGGGAAGAGCCTTCGCCTCGGCAAAGGAGGCGATCGAGACCTATCGCGCCGAGCTCGGCGTCATTGATCAGGATCTGCCCCCCTTCGTCATCGCCTCTGACGGTAAGCCTCTCGGAACCGTATCCGACGGCGACTCGGTCGTTTTCTTCAACTTCCGCGGTGACCGCGCCATCGAGATCTCAAAGGCGTTTGAGTCGGGCGAGGAGTTTGATAAGTTTGAGCGCGGCTTTGTGCCGAAGGTCTTTTATGCCGGAATGCTCGAGTATGACGGCGACCTGCACATCCCCTCGCATTACCTCGTCAGCCCCCCCGAGATCACGAATACCATGAGCGAGTACCTCGTTGCAAGCGGCGTACCGTCGCTCGCTATCTCCGAGACTCAGAAGTACGGTCATGTAACCTACTTCTGGAACGGAAACCGCTCGGGTAAGTTCTCCGAGGAGCTTGAGACCTATATCGAGATCCCCTCCGACGTCGTTCCCTTCGAGCAGAGACCGTGGATGAAGTGCGCCGAGATCACCGACAAGCTGATCGAGTGCCTTGAGAGCGGCAAGTACCGCTATCTGCGCGTCAACTTCCCGAACGGCGATATGGTCGGACATACCGGAAACTTCCTTGCCACCGAGTGCTCGATGGAGGCGCTTGATCTTCAGCTTGCGCGCATTCTCCCCGTGCTTGACCGCCTCGGCGGTGCCGCCATCATCACGGCGGATCACGGCAATGCCGACGAGATGTACGAGATCGACAAAAAGACCGGCGCGCCCAAAGCATCGAAGGACGGCACCTTCAAGGCGAAGACCAGCCACACCTTAAATCCCGTCCCCTGCATCATTTACGATAACTTTACGGCAGGGGAGTACCGCGTGAAGACCGAGCGCGGCGATTTCGGGCTTTCCGCCGTTGCCGCAACGACGGTAAAGCTTCTCGGCTACGAGCCGCCTGCCATGTGGGACGAGGCAATCATTGAGTGATGCCTCGCTCTCCCCTGCCATAGGAGCGATATGAATCTTAATTTTTCAAATAACGTCAAGTTCTTTCGGCCAAGATCCGCTTTGATGTACGTCGGTGGAGCGGTGGCGCTCCTCGGACTCCTTGCCTTTATCGTGACGGGCGTGCTCTTTTTCGCGCTCCCGCTTGTAGGAGTCGGAGTGCTTTGTATTGCGATCAATCGTGAGCTCAATACGAGGGAGAGCGAGATCCGAGGCGAGATCAAGCGCGTGACCGACGACATGGAAAAGGAGCTTGAGAATCGCTATTACGATCCGATGCGCCCGTATCCCCGAATGCTTGTAAGCACACTTGGGGATTACGTGTACGGTGAGGAGGGGATCCTGCTTCGTCCGATGAAGATCGGAAAGCCGATCTCCTCGACCTATCACGCCGCCTCCTTCGGCTTCAAAAACGGCAAGCTTCATATTCTTGAGAGAAGATTTTCTCTGATCCGCGACGAGCTTGTCGAGCATAGCTACCGCTTCGATTTCCGAGAGCTTGAGCGCTTTGAGCTTTGTGAGCTTGAGACAGCGGGCATTTGCTTCTCTGAGCTTTCGCTTTACGGGGCGGACGGCAGGGTTGTGCTCAAAATGCCCGTTCCCTTGGATTTTTCGGTGCAGAAATTCGTCTCGGATACCAATGACATCTTTAACCGCCACCGCGCCGATGCGGTAAAATAACAAAGGGGCTGTCACATTTGACGAGACCGAAAAAATCCGAAGGATTCCACTAAAAGAAACTGAGTCAAAGTAAAAAATTGTACTTTGGTCAAGTCCTTAAGGTGGAAATCCTTCGGATTTCTTCATTTTATCTCGGATTTTTTCTACCGCCGTTTGCTCCCTCTCGCCGTATATAGATACGGCTTCGGGTCGCAAACGACGCTTCTCGCCTAAATCTGATGCGTCCCACAAAAAGAGGCTG
>JAFYMH010000082.1 GCA_017556685.1 Clostridia bacterium
ATATAAAAAAGCTTTTCGCCCGAAAGGGAGAAAAGGTGCCTCAATTATTCATTATTCATTAGCCGCTTGCGGCGACTTCATTATTCATTCTTCATTAGAAAAGTCGCGTGAGATAAATGAATAATGAATGATGAATAATGAAAAATGAATAATACAAAAAGAAAAGCCGCTTGCTTACGCGCGCGACTTTTCTTTTTGGCAGGGGCGCTAGGACTCGAACCCAGGACCAACGGTTTTGGAGACCGCGATTCTACCAACTGAACTACACCCCTATATTGACAACGATGGTATTATAGCACACTTCTTTTTGAATTGCAAGGGCTTTTTTCGATTTTTCTAAAAAAGAGAAAAACAGAGCGGGGGGCGATGCCGCTCGCAAGGGCTTGACAGAACGGCGGCGCTTTGGTAGAATACTTAGGAAAAAGCGCGAAGGAGATGCCGTTATGCACGGAAAACGAGAGATAGAGCCGATTGCCGTGATCCGAAACGATTTCCGTGAGAAGTTTGGGATCCCAAGACAAAGCGGAAGGGTTGAGTCGATTTTGTCTAAAATCATCTTCGAGCCGCGCTATCGGGTGGCAGAAGCTCTGCGCGAGATCGAGGGGTTTTCGCATCTTTGGCTGATTTTCGACTTTTCAGAGGTAAAAGAAAGGGACTTTTCTCCGACCGTGCGTCCACCGCGACTCGGAGGAAACCGCCGCGTCGGTGTATTCGCGAGCCGATCGCCGAACCGCCCCAACCGTCTTGGGCTTTCCCTCGTTCGCTTGCTTCGGGTCGAGGAAGCCGAAGGACTTGGAAAGACCCTGATCGTCGGGGGAGCTGATCTGCTTGACGGAACGCCGATTTACGACATCAAGCCCTATCTTCCCTTCTCGGATTCCAGACCCGACGCCGCCTTCGGATATGCCGAGGCCCCGCTTTCCCACCGCCTTTCGCTTGGGCTTGGAGCCGAGCGGCTCTCCCCGCTTTCAAAGGATCAGAGAGAGGCGATCCTTGCCTGCCTATCTGAGGATCCGCGTCCCTCCTATCAGGATGATCCGAGCCGTATCTATTCGATGCGCTACGGAGAGTTTGATATTCGTTTTCGAGTTGACGGCGATCGCTTTGATATTTTAGAGGTCGTCCGAGTATAGCATTCTTGCCGAAACGACCCCTTTCGCAAAGACTGAAAACCAAAAAATCGGTTGGCACGTTATATAGAGAGAGCGTCCGCATCACCTGCGGACGCTCTCGCGTCTTATTCGATTGCTCTCTTTCGGATAAACAGGACTCCAAGGGTATTGCGTCCGCAATGCGAGGAGACGGTACATCCCGCGCGCGTAACGAACACCTCGCGGAAGGGACAAGCGGCAGAAACCTGCTTTACGACGGCATCGACGATCGACTCGTCGCAGCCGGCGTGCGTTACGAAAACGCGGTCAAGCTCAATATCCGAGCCGTCGCCGAGGCGATCCTTGACGTACTGCGAAAGAGTCAGCGGAAATTTTCCGCGATACTTCTTCCCGACCGACATCGCGCCACCCTTGACGACGATGCAGGGCTTCAGCTGAAGGAGGTTGGCACCGAACACGGCGATTGCCGAGCAACGCCCACCCTTATGCAAAAACTCGAGATTGTCAATGACGAACGAGGCGTCGACAAGCGGCGCGAGCGACGAGCAGATCTCGGCGATCTCAGCGGCGCTTCTTCCCTGTTCCCTGAGATCAACGGCGCGAAGCACGAGAAGTCCACCGCCGGTCGAAAGATTCTTCGTATCCACAATATGCACACCGGGAAATCCCTCGGCGGCAAGACGGGCGTTGCTGTTGGTGGAGGACATGGCGGCGCTGATCGTAAAGAAGACGACCTCGCTTCCGTCCCGCGTCAGTTCCTCAAAAAACGTCTCGAAGGCTCCGAGATTCGGAGCCGCCGTTTTGGGAAGCTCGCGCTTTTCCTCGTAATGACGGTAGATATCCTCGGGAGAAATATCGACTCCGTCGGTATATTGCCGATCCGCAAGATTTACGGTCAGCGGCAGGATCCGAATCCGATGTCGCTCGATCAGCTCGGGGCTGAGATCCGAGGTGCTGTCGGATGCAATGATCACGTTTCGGTTCATGAAGGCGCTTTCCTTTCGTACGGTGATACCTAATCGTCCGTATTATATCACCTTTTTCGTAAAATGTCAAATATCGAAGAAAAGTTTTTCGAAAAATCAAAAAAACAAGTTAATATTTCTTGACTTATTCATAAAAGAAAAGTATAATGGTGTTGATTTTACTTTTGAAAGGAACAAACCATGGCTACTATTATTATGATCGGCGTGCTCCTGCTCTTCTTTGTGATGATGAGCCGCTCGAACAAAAAGAGAGAGAACGAGACCCGACAGATGCTTGACAACCTTATGGTTGGCGACGAGGTAACGACGACCTCGGGCATCATTGGACAGATCGTCAGCATCAAGGAGGAGACTGTTGTCATCGAGACCTCCCGCGAGCGCACCAAGATCCGCTTTCTGAAGACGGCGATCGCGCGCGTTGACGTTCCCGCTGAGCAATCGGTCAGCGCACCGAAGTCGGTCAAGAAGGCCGCCGAGAAGGCAAAGCTGAAGGACGAGAAGGGCGCAAAGGAGATCGATGCAGAGATCCCCGCTCTTGAGACGGCAGAGTTCGAGGCATTCCCCGAGACTGCCGAGGAAAACAAGGACTAAGTAAGGTTCTAAAACGAGAAGCCTCCGGAATATACTCGATCGACAAGTATATTCCGGAGGTTTTTTCTATGCTTACGTCACAAAAGGGCAGAAACAGACACCGACAAAAAACGATGCTCTCGGCGCTCCTTTCGGCATGGGGGCTTTCGCTTCTCAGCGCGATCCCGCTTCTGCTTCTGCTTGCGGCGATCGCCTACAGATCAAGCGATCCGCGCGCGGGGCTATCGGTCTGTGCCACGGTCGTTCTTGTGGCTCTTTCCCTCTCCGCGGGCTATATTGCCGCACGGGGCTACCGAAGGAGCGAGGCGCTCGTCGGGTTTCTCGCAGGCGCCGGGATCTCGCTTTCTCTTTTCGGGCTTGGGCTATCGGTTTCGGGCGCAAATGGGCTTTCGTCTCGTCTTCTTATGCTCCTGCTCATTCCGATCCTCGGGCTGCTCGGCGGTCGGCTTGGGGCAAGGCGCCACACTCGACGTCGGCGTCCGAGATAACGGCGCCAAGGCGCCTGAGCTTGCGAAGCGGCGCCTCATAGCCTCGAAGCAAAAGCTCGGCGCTAAGGATCAGGGACTCCCCCTCTGCCGCCATAGCTGCCGTGAGATATGCGGCGGCGGCGCGAAGATCGGGCGCCGTCACGCGAGCGCCGAAAAGCCTCTCGCGCCCGACGATACGAGCCTCTCTCCCCTCTCGAGTAACATTCGCTCCGAAGGCGGAAAGCCCCATCAGATACCGAAAACGATCCCGAAAAACCATCTCGCGAATACGGCTCTCTCCAAGGCAAAGGGCAAGATAGGCCGAGAGCTGAGGATGCAGATCGGTCGGAAAGCCCGGATATGGCTCGGTTGTAACCGAGATCGGTTTTGGACGGTCGCGCATTTCAAGCGCAATTTCGTCCGAGCCGATCTCCCATACGCGACAGCCGGATTCCGAAAGAAGCGGCAAAAGCGAGGAAAGCTGACCCTCGGGCGCACGGCGAAGATGGATCTCGCCACGGGTTGCCGCTGCCATGAGAAGATAGCTTCCCGCCTCGATCATATCGGGCATCACCCGATAGCTTAAAGGGGCGAGCCTCTCGACGCCGCTCACGGCAACCGTCCCCTGCTCTAAGACCTTGATCCTCGCGCCCGAGCGGTTGAGAAACGAGATGAGATCCATCACGTGCGGCTCTCTTGCCGCGCCGTAGATCACGCTTCGTCCCTTTGCCAGGGTTGCGGCAAGGATGGCGTTGACGGTTGCACCGACCGACGGATAGGAAAGACGGATCTCGCCCCCGACAAGGCTCCTTGCCTCGGCGTACAGCCCCTTTTCCCTCTCAAGCACCTTGGCGCCGAAGGCCCTGAGAGCATAGCAATGCAGATCGTGCGGTCTCTCGCCGAAATCGCAACCGCCCGGAAGCCCGACCGCGCTCCTTCGATGCGCCGCAAGCCCCGCGCCGAGAAGGTAGATCGAGCCCCGCAGTCCTCCGTCCTCGGGAAACGCAACCGACGAGGGGGACGCCTCCTCGGCATTCAGACGGTACCGCCCTCTTTCAAGATGCTCGACCCTAACGCCGCGCAAGGAAAGCAGATGAAGCATTGCCGAGACGTCTCGGATCTCGGGAAGCCCGATCAGCTCGACCGTTCCACGAATCAAAAGCGTTGCCGCAAGGATCGGCAACGCTGCGTTTTTGGAGCCCGAAACAACGAGCTCGCCGAAAAGAGGTCTGCCCCCCGAAACCCTGAGTATCTTCATAGCCAACATCAAACTCCTTCGCTTGATAGAAGGATATGAAGCGGGGGCAAAAGAGGTTCATTTCGGCTGTGCGAAGTAGGCTACCGCAAGACGTACGACCTCGCTGTAGCTTTTCTCGCCGCTCGTTCCGTTGAGCTTGAGATAGGCGTCGTTAAAGCTTCCCGCCACGTCCGAGATGACGCCGTCCTCGTTCTCGCTGTAATATGCGTTGTAGGCACGCATATCGGACATGATCGCACCTGTGAGCAGCTGATCCCCGGCAAGCTGAAAATACGCCTCGGCATCAAGAAGCACAAGCTCACAGGCGATGTATTCGAAAAGTCCGACGTACCCCGTATAGCGAAGGTATGGGGAATCCGCACAGCAAAGGGCAAGGAAGGCAACGAAGCTTGCCTCATCCTCGCGTGCGACCCCTCTTTGATGCGCCATTTCGTGCGCCGCGGTAAAGGGGATGCAGTAGTCGGGAGGGTTGACGTTGATATTCGTTTCCCCCGTCACGTACGACCAGATCCCCGCAA
>JAFYMH010000083.1 GCA_017556685.1 Clostridia bacterium
AGTCTCGCTGACGGCGGGGCCGCCGTAGCTGGCCCGGAGTGCCATGCAGTTTTCCAGCTTGATGGCTTCGTAAATATCTTCGGCAAAAAGGTCGGAAGCGGCCTTGAGCTCGTCAATGCTGATCTCGTCACCGTTGCAGTACTTCTCAAAGAGTGCCTCGTCGGTCTCGGCGATCGCCTCAACCATTGCGGCGCGGTACTCCTCGGCAATCTCTACCATATCCTCGGGGATCGCCTCAACGCGCATATCCTTACCGAGGTCATCGTAGTATACGTCTGCCTCCATGGTCATCAGGTCGATGATACCGCGGAAGCTGCTCTCCTTGCCGATCGGGAGCTGGATTGCGACAGGATTGGTATGAAGCCTGTCCTTCATCATCTGAATGACACGGAAAAAGTCGGCTCCGGTAATGTCCATCTTGTTGACGTACGCCATTCTCGGGACCTTGTACTCGTCAGCCTGACGCCAAACGGTCTCGGACTGGGGCTCAACGCCGCCCTTCGCGCAGAAAACGGTTACCGAACCGTCCAGAACGCGAAGCGAGCGCTCAACCTCAACGGTAAAGTCAACGTGGCCGGGGGTATCAATGATGTTGATACGGTTCTCCTTCCAGTAGCAGGTGGTTGCAGCGGAGGTAATGGTGATTCCGCGCTCCTGCTCCTGGGCCATCCAGTCCATCGTTGCACCGCCGTCATGGGTCTCGCCCATGCGATGGGTCTTACCGGTATAAAACAAGATACGCTCGGTCGTCGTGGTCTTACCTGCGTCGATATGGGCCATGATACCGATATTCCGCGTTTTCTCAAGTGAATATGCTCTCGGCATTGTTCTCTCCTTCTTGCTCTATACGGATCAGAATCTGTAATGTGCAAACGCCTTGTTGGCCTCTGCCATACGGTGGGTGTCTTCCTTCTTCTTGAAGGCGCCGCCCATTCCTGCCTTAGCGTCCATGATCTCAGCGGCAAGGCGCTCAGCCATGGTCTTCTCAGAGCGGGATCTTGCGAACGAAACGATCCAACGCAGACCAAGGGTCTGACGTCTCTCGGGGCGAACCTCCATCGGGACCTGATAGTTCGATCCGCCAACGCGGCGAGCCTTAACCTCAAGCACCGGCATAACGTTCTCAAGAGCTGCAGTGAACACCTCAAGTGCGTTCACGCCCTGCTTTGCCTCAATGGTGGCGAATGCGTCGTAAACGATCTTCTGCGCAACGCCCTTCTTGCCGTCGTACATCACGTTGTTGACAAGTCTTGTCACCAGCTGCGAATTATACATAGGATCCGGCAATACTTCTCTTTTGGAAATTTGACCTCTTCTCGGCACTGTACTTCCCTCCTTCACTAAAATATCGTGTTCTCACAGGTACTCGAAAAAATCACTTTTCGCAAGTGCGCGTCTCGGGGCAATATATAAACAATATTTTCAGTTTACAGTTGCTGTGACGGCACGATGTTGAAACGTCCGGAACTTACTTCTTCTTCGGACGCTTTGCTCCGTACTTGGAGCGACCCTGCATGCGGTTTGCGACGCCCTGTGCATCGAGCGTACCGCGGATGATGTGGTAACGCACACCGGGGAGATCGCGGACACGTCCGCCGCGAATCAGAACCACCGAGTGCTCCTGAAGATTGTGTCCGATTCCGGGAATGTAGGTGGTAGCCTCCATACCGTTCGTCAGACGGACTCTCGCAATCTTACGGAGTGCGGAGTTCGGCTTCTTCGGGCTGACCGTGGTAACCTTCGTGCAGACGCCTCTCTTCTGGGGCGAGGATACGTCAGTCGACTGATTCTTCAGCGTGTTGACGCCCTTCTGAAGCACGGGAGCCTTCGACTTGTAAACAGGCTTCGCGCGACCGTTCTTCACCAGCTGGTTAAAGGTTGGCATTGTTTTCCTCCTTCTTCTGAAAATGTGTTGTTTATATACTTCCCGCGAGGTCTCGCGGAGGTATAACGGGGTCGGGGATACGGAAAAAGCGGAGAAATCCGCACCTTTGGGCGACGTCAGATGTCTGAAGTCGCCCCAAGGCCATATCCATTCGGGTAATTATAACATTTTCCGCTCGGGTTTGTCAATAGGTTTTCAGATATTTTTGCCGACTGAAACCATTTCGTCAGCGGCATTCTCCTCGGTCTCTGCCTCGACGCCTGCCTCGGCGCTTTCGTTCTCAACGACACCGACGCTGCGGTAGTACTCAAGGCCGGTTCCGGCAGGGATCAGCTTACCGATGATGACGTTCTCCTTGAGTCCGAGCAGACGGTCGACCTTTCCGTGGATCGCCGCCTCGGTCAGCACCTTCGTCATCTCCTGGAAGGAGGCGGCGGAGAGGAAGGACTCGGTCATCAGAGATGCCTTGGTGATACCGAGAAGCACGGGCGATGCGTATGCGGGACGGAGTCCGACCTCGCCTGCGGCAACGCGTGCCTCGATCGCCTCGTTCTCCTCGCGGAACTCGAGGATGTCAACCGTCGAGCCGACGAGCAGAGAGGTATCTCCCGGATCCTCGATCTTGACCTTTCTCGTCATCTGACGGGCGATGACCTCAACGTGCTTGTCGTTGACCTCAACGTCCTCACCGCGGTA
>JAFYMH010000084.1 GCA_017556685.1 Clostridia bacterium
CCTGAAGGAAGGGGGCGCTTTCAAAGATCTGCGATCCGATATGGCAATGGAAGCCGACAAGCTCGATTCCGGGGAGCGAGAGCGCATAGTCGGTAAGTGCGAGCGCCTGCCCCGTTGCGATCGGAAGCCCGAATTTGGAATCGACCATGCCGGTTTTGATCGCGGCGTGCGTATGCGCATCGACCCCGGGCGTGACGCGGATGAGGATCCTTTGTCGGATCCCGCGCGCGCTTGCCTCACGCGAGATCGCGTCAAGCTCCTCGCGGTTGTCGGCAACGAAGTATCCGACACCCGAGGCGATCGCGTAGGCAACGTCGGCGTCGGTTTTATTGTTTCCGTGAAAATATGCGCGCTCCATCGGGAAGCCTGCGGCATGCGCCGTATGAAGCTCGCCGGGAGAAACGAGATCGATCCGCATCCCCTCCTCTGCCATGATGCGATAGATATCGCGGCAGCAGAACGCCTTTCCGGCAAAGAGAGGTCCGCTATCGCCCCCAAAATGCTCACTCATCAGAGAGCGAAACAGTCGGGCGCGACCTCGGATCCTGTTCTCGTCCATGAGATAAAGTGCCGTGCCGTACTCCCTTGCAAGCTCGACGGTATCGTAGCCTGCAAAGAAGAGATGGCCGTTTTCACCAACGGTAACGTTCGTGTGAAGCACAGCTCGGTTTTCTTGACAAGTTTTCAAGGGGGTTTTCCTCACTTTCAGCTCTCAACGAGGTCAGACATGGCGTAAAGCCCTGCGGGACGCGTCAGAAGGAATGCCGCCGCCGCGATCGCGCCGTCGGCAAAGAGCGCACGGCTGTGCGCCTCGTGCTTTAGCGTGATCGTCTCGGTATCGGTACCGATCAGGATCTCGTGCGTACCGACGACGTTGCCCATACGGACGGCGTGAATACCGATCTCCCTCTTCTCGCGCTTTTTCTGTCCACCGCGGCCGTACTGAAAGGAGCTGCCGGGGCGAAGCTCGGAAAGCGAGCGGGCAACCATCAGAGCCGTTCCGCTCGGTGCGTCGAGCTTACGGTTGTGATGCGTCTCGACGATCTCGATATCGGCATCGGGATAAACTGCGAGAACCGCCTTTGCCGCACGGATGAGGGCGGCGATCCCGATCGACATATTGGCAGAGAAGAAGATCGGAACCGACGATGCCGCGCGCTGGATCATGGCAAGCTCTGCCTCGCTCTGCCCCGTCGTTGCGATCACGACGGGAAGCCCTCTTGAAACGGCGTACTCGGTCAGCTCCGCCGTTGCGCTCCGATGAGAAAAATCAATGATAAGATCCGCCTCGCCCGTATACGCGGAAAGCGAGGGGAGCATTCCGTCGGCACCCGAGGCATCGACCGCACAGACAAGCTCGGCTCCGCCGACACCGCTCTCAAGCAGGCGTCTGACCTCGGCGCCCATTCTGCCGCCGGCTCCGTTCAAAATGATCCTCATACCGAAAGACCTGCCTTCCGCATCAGATCAAGAAGCACCGCCTCGTTTGCCTTCTCCATCTCGGTCAGGGGCAGACGCAGAGAATTCTCACCGTACCCCATTGCCGACATCGCCGCCTTGACGGGAATCGGGTTGACCTCCGAGAAGAGAGCGCCAATGAGTGCATGATAACGGCATTGCAGGGCGGCACTGCCCTTAATATCGCCCGCGAAGAAGCGTTCGCAGATCTCGACCGTTTCGGCGGGAAGAATGTTCGAAAGCACCGAGATCGCGCCGATACCGCCGAGCGACATCAAGGGAACGATCTGGTCGTCGTTTCCGGAATACATCGCAAGCTTGTCCCCGACAAGGGAAACCGTTTCCACGATCTTCGAGAGGTTTCCGTTTGCCTCCTTGAAGGCAACGATATTCGGATGCTCCGCAAGCGCGGCGTAGGTCTTCGGCTCGATGTTGACACCCGTACGCGAGGGGACGTTATAAAGCACGACGGGCTTCGACGCCGCATCGGCAAGCTGGGTGTACATCTTCACAAGTCCCCCCTGCGTTGCCTTGTTGTAATAGGGCGTGACGAGCAGAACGCCGTCGGCGCCCGCCTCGTCACAGGCGTAGCGCGTCAATTCAAGCGCATACTCCTGATCGTTGGAGCCGGTTCCGGCAATGACGGGAACCCGTCCGTTTGCACGGCGAACGGCATATGCGATCGTCTCGCGATGCTCAAGGTCAGTCAGAGTGGACGCCTCGCCGGTCGTACCGCATACGACGAGAGCGTTGATCTTATTGTCGATCTGGAAATCGATGATCCTTCCAAAGGTCTCATAATCTACCGTTCCGTCGCGAAACGGCGTGATCAGGGCGGTTGCAATCCCCTTAAAAATCTGCTTTTTCATACCGAATATCCTCCAAAAATCAAATGCAAAAGCCGATATGCAAAAAGCATACCGGCATAGATCCGCAAAAACGGCAACCGATAGCTCTCCGCAAAAAGCGACAGTCAGACGGATCTTATCCGCCGAACCAGCAAGGGAAGCTGACGCCGCAACCGATGCTTCGGCACCCTTCCCTTTCAAACGGATCCCGCGTCGGAATCCTCCGCCCTACTCTTGTTGGGTGCACCTCTATCTTTTGTACCGTCATTATAGCATATAAGACTCACGATGTCAATACCCGACGCGGCTTTTTCTCAGCTCCCTCTCGGGATGCCCTGCCTTTGCCTCTAATAGGACTCTCTCCGCTGTGCGCTCGCCCGAGCGCGCCGCGCTCGGAAGTCCGCTTGGCATGCTCTGCCAGCCGCTTGCGAGATAGGCGTTTTCAAGCCCCTTGATCTTCGTCGGCAGGCGAAGCGGAAGCCGAGCTCCCTCAAGAACGTACCCCATATAATCCCCACGGTAGGCGTCTGTGTACCTGACGTAGCTTGCCGGGGTCCAGACGTCAAGGAGAGCAAGGCTTCCCTTGAATTTTGGGAACGCCGAAACGAGCGCCGCCGTTACGTCGCGCGCAAAGCGCTTCTTTTCCCGCGCGTAGGCTCCTTTATCGCGCTCGGCAAGCGCGATCCACGCATCCGATTCCTCCCCATCAACGAAAAGCATCACCTGAATGACGGTTTTCCCATCAGGCGCAAAATCGGGCTCGTGATCGAAGGCGCGTACCGCCATGCGGCCGCGTGCCCGTGCGGCGTGACAGCCTGCCCTGCCGTCGATGCAGACGGTCGAGGTGAAGGGAAGGTCGGCGGCATCGACCGAAAATGCCGCGTGAATCGACGAAACGGTCGGATACCCCCGTCCGAAATCCCCCTTTCGAAGAGCCCTTGGGGCAAGCTCCATTGGAAGAAGCTTTCCAAAGGTGACGTGCGGATCCGAGGCGAAGATCACGGTCTCGGCAGGATACGCCCTTCCGTTTGCGCAAAGCAGGGTATGCACCCTCCCATGATCTATCAGAAGTCTCGTCACGCGAGAACCCTTCTCGATCTTGCCGCCGAGAGAAAGAAGGCGCCACTCGATCCGCCGTGCCGCTTCAAGCGAGCCGCCGCTCGGCAGATCTGCATTTCCGTCAAGATACGCGGCGTATGCAAAAAGGAGCCCGAGAGAGGAAAACTCGGAGCCGATATAGTCGGTGAGCATCGCGCGCAGAAGGGGATGGCGAAATCGACGCGCAAGCGCCCCGAGCGAAAGCGGCGCATAGCGAGCAAGTGCCGCCGCACGCGAGAGCACGCTTCCACCGGCACGCAGAGCGGAAATCGCACCGATCAGCCGCGCCGTTTCCTTGCGATCCTCGGGGGAGATAAGAAGCATCTCGCGCTCGGTTCTCTCAAGATCTCTGTAAAGCGCGATCTCGCCTCCATAGCCGATCGAGCGATAAAAATACGGCGTTTTTCTGAGCTTGGTCGAATCGTCAAGCATGCCGATCCGCTCCCAAAGCGAGCGAAGGGAGGTCCCACGGCGCGTGCCGCAGAGCCAATGCAGACAGTTATCGATCAGGCACCCGTCTCTTTTCCATGCGCACAAATTCCCTCCGATCCGATCGGTCTTCTCAAGCACGGTAACGCGACGCCCCACCTCGGCAAGGCAGATCGCCGCGGTCATCCCCGCAACGCCACCTCCGACGACAACGATTTCTCCCATTTTCCTTCTCCTCCTTTTTTTGACAGTATGCCCTAAAACGGCAAAGCTATCCCTTTACAAATCGGAAAAAGGATGGTAGAATAATAAAAACACGTTACACGGAGGATATTACGATGCCTTATTTGCGCGCAAGAGTCAACAGGACCGTAAGTAAAGATGAAACGGCACAGCTCAGACGGAAATTCGGCGAGGCGATCTCGCTTTTGCCGGGAAAGACCGAGCGTTGGCTCATGGTCGATATTGACGGCAGCGCATCGCTTTCGCTTGCAGGCGACGGAAGCCGCCCTCTTGCGATGCTTGAGGTCGAGCTCTACGGGAAATCGACCCCCGACGCCTACGATGCGCTCACGGCGCGCCTGACCGAAATTTTGGACGAGGTGCTCGGCGTTTCCCCCGACGGCGTTTACGTCAAGTACGCCGAGGTTGACTATTGGGGATTTGCGGGAAGCAATTTTTAATTCTCTTATCAGAAAAGGGGCTGTCACATTTGACGAGACCGAAAAAATCCGAGGGACTCTACTAAAAGAAACTGAGTCAAAGTAAAAAATCGTACTTTGGTCAAGTCCTTAAGGTTGAAATCCTTCGGATTTCTTCATTTTATCTCGGATTTTTTCTACCGCCGTTTGCTCCCTCTCGGAGTATGTGTATACACCTTCGGGTCGCAAACGACGCTTCTCGCCTAAATCTGATGCGCCCCACAAAAAGAGGCTGTCTCAAATTCGAATTTGAGACAGCCTCTTTTTTGACCGATGCCTTATCGGGTCGGAAGCGAATACTTGTTGAGATATGCGCGGTAGCTCTGGTTGAAATCCTCGCTGCCGTCGCGCACGTCGTGCGTGTAGTGGTGCATTCCGAGCACGTCGTGCTTTGAAAGCTCGATCATGCAGGCGGCAACGTTGGAGCAATGGTCGGAAACGCGCTCAAGGTTTGTGAGAATATCCGAAAGCACGAATCCGTGCTCAATTGTGCACTCGCTCTTTTGCAGGCGCAGGATATGGCGAAGCTTGATCTGGTCGCGCAGGGTGTCAACGACCTGCTCAAGCGGCTCGACGAGCATTGCGGTTGCAAAATCGCGCTTGAGGTACGCCTCCCGTGCCATGGTAACGATCTCGGCGACCGCATTTCGCATCACCTCAAGCTCGCGCTGTGCATCCTCAGAGAAGACGATCTTCTTTTCCCGAATCTCCTCTGCCGATTCGACGACGTTAACGGCGTGGTCGGAGATCCTCTCGAAATCTCCGATAACGTGCAGAAGCTTTGTAACGCTATGGCTGTCCGCCTCCGAAAGATCGTGCGCCGAGAGCTTGATCAGGTACCCACCGAGTACGTCCTCGTATTCATCCGCCTCGCTCTCCTCAGAGCGGATCTGTGCGGCAAGCCGATCGTCATAGCTTTCAAGCAGAGAAAGCGAGTTGAGGAAGGTGTTGCAGGCAAGCGATGCCATCGTAGCCGTGACCTTCTCGGCCTGCTCGACGGCAACCGAGGGAGTTGCGAGCAGACGGTCATCAAGCATATTGACCTTCTCGACCTCCTCTGCTCCGTCCCTGATGGTCAGACGGGCAAGCGTTTCGAGATATTTGGCGAATGGGGCGAACACCAAAACGGCGATCAGCTTGAAGACTGTATGAACGGCGGCAACGCCCCACATATCGATCGACGCCCCGACGAAGGAGAATTTGAGGAAGAGATTTAGCAAAGAGAATCCGCCGTACACGGCGACAACCGAAAGGATATTGAAATAAAGATGGATCAGAGCGGCACGCCGAGCGTTTTTGTTGGCGCCGACCGATGAGATCAGGGCGGTTACGCAGGTGCCGATGTTCTGTCCCATAACGATCGGAATCGCCGCACCGTAGGTGATGGCGCCCGTCGTCGTCAGCGTCTGAAGAATACCGACCGAGGCGGAGGAGGACTGTACGATCGCCGTCAGAACGAGACCCGCCAGAATACCGAGCACGGGGTTCTCAAAGGTTGTCAGGATGCTTGCAAAGGCGGGATCGCCCTTGAGTCCTGCGACCGAGGCGCTCATCAGATCCATTCCGGTCATCAGGACCGCAAATCCGAGAAGCACGTGTCCGACGTCCTTTTTCCGCTCCTTTTTCGCCAGCATCGAGATGCAGATGCCAATGACCGCAAGGATCGGCATCCAAGCCGAGGGCTTGAGCCATGCGGCAACGCTCGTGAGCGACTCGCCCCCCTCAATGCCCGACAGACCCGTCAGCCAGGAGGTTGCCGCGGTACCGACGTTGGCACCCATGATCACGCCGATCGTCTGCGTCAACGTCATCATTCCCGAGTTGACGAATCCGACGACCATGACCGTCGTTGCCGAGGAGGACTGAATGACGGCGGTCACGCCAAGTCCGAGAAGAAATCCCTTGAAAGGGTTTGAAGTCAGACTTGAGAGAATGCTCTTCATGCGGTTTCCGCCGCAACGCTTGAGCGCGTCTCCCATGCCGTTCATTCCGAATAAAAAGAGCGAAAGCCCAAGGAGAAGCTCGAGAGCCTCAAAAATACCCATAGTACAGTCCTATCCTTTCGGAGTATAGTTTTCTTGTTGGTCAGATCAGAGCCTGACGGTTGATCTCAAGGCGAAAGCGCATCCCGAGACGCTCTGCCGCCTTTCGGCACATCATCATGCGGCCAAGGAAAATTTCAAAATAGTCCATGACCGAGCTGATCTTGCTGTCGATCGTCAGATGAAGCGTGATCTCCTTCTTTTCGAGATCAAGAGACAGCTCGGAGCGCTCGACCGAGTAATTCACGCGGTCGTGTATATCAAAGGAAGCAAAGTCGGCGTTTCGCACCCGACTGCGCCGCACGTCGCTCTTGTCTGCGAGGATCAGGGCGGCGGAGATCGCGTTCACGGGGGTTCCCGTCCCCTCGTCGTGATTGCCGATGGCGGTGACGATCTCGGCAATATCCTCGGCGGGCATCTGCATATGGTCAAGGATGCGGAAGGCCATCACGGCGCCGCTTTGCGAATGATCGGTGCGGTTGACGAGGTTGCCGATATCGTGCAGGTAGCCCGCGATCCTCGCAAGCTCCACCTCGTGAGGAGGATAGTCGAGCGCCGAAAGGATCCTTGCGGCGTCGGTCGCTACGCGCGTGACGTGCGCGAAGCTATGCTCGGTATACCCAAGCTCCGAAAGCGAGCGGTCGGCGGCCGTAATATAGGTGCGGATGCGCTCGTCTTGGATCAGCTGCTCGTAATTCAAGTGTCCTGCTCCTTTTCGGCTTCTGCCGCCGTCACGTCCGCCTCGGGCTCGGTCGGATGAAGCGGAAGCGGGATGGTGATGCTCGGCTCGCCGTTTTCGGTCGTAACGGTATCGGCGGCGGGCTCGGCCTCGGTCGTTCCGAGTGCCTGTGCCTCCTTGACAAGGGAGGAGACGCGGCTCCTCCGTGCTCTCTTGCTCGGCTCGGCGGTTCGTTTTTCAAGACGGATGTTTCTTGCGCGCTCGCGCAAAAACGACCTTTCCTCGGTCGGATCGTGGAAGGCTGCCTTGTAATCCTCAAGGATCTCGTCATGCCCGCGCTTTTTAAGCGCAAAGGCGGTCAGCTTGCGGATGATATCGTAAAGGATCGCGAAGGTCGGAACGCCGAGAAGGAGTCCCGCAAAGCCGTACAGACCCCCGAAAAGAAGGACCGAGAACAGAATCCAGAAGCTCGACATCTCGATCGAGTTGCCAACGACGAAGGGGTCGAGAATGTTGCTGTCGATCTGCTGTATGATGATAACGAGGGCAACGAAATAGAAGAACTTGATCGGATCGATCATCAAAATGATCAGGGCAGAGGGAATGGTTCCGATATAGGGGCCGAAGAAGGGAATGATGTTGGAGGCGCCGACCAGAATCGAAACGAGAGCCGCCTGCGGGATCTGTACGATGGAGCAGGCGATGAAGATCAGAATTCCGACGATGGTGCAGTCAAGCAGACGTCCGCTGACGTAATGGCTGAAGACGAAGTTGATATACGTGATCTCCTCAAGCAGGATATCCGCCCATTTCTTCGGGAAAATGCCGTAGATCAAAAGCTTTCCTTGCTGCGCGAACTTTTTTCTTCCCGCAAGCGCATAGGCGGTCACGACAATGCTCACGACGGTATCGAGGATCAGATTGATCACGAAGCGGCCGGCGTTGATCGTCCCGGATATCACGCTTACGATGGGAGCCATAGCGCCCGATTCGCCCGATAGGATCGAATCGAGATAAGGCTGAACCGTCGTCTGAAGCCAGGAGGAGAAGTCGGTGTTGAAATCCGACAAAAACGAGGTGATCTTCTCGGTCAGCTCGGGATTTTTGTCTCCGATGAGGTCAACGACCCAGCCCGAGAGTCTCTGCAGATAGGCGGGGACGTTGGTGATCAGAAGCGAGATGCTTTCAAAAAGCTGGGGAAGAACCGAGTTAAGAAGCGCGTAGATCGCGAGAAAGAAGCAGAGGAGAGCGATGAAAATGCTCGTCATTTCGGCACTGCGGCGGATCCGCTTTTCGGTCGTCCGTCCGCTTTCGAGACGGCGTCGGAACAGATACCGCACGTAAAGGTTTCCGATCGGACGGTCGAGAAGATTGCAGATCGGCTTGAGCACAAACGCCAAAATACCGCCGACGACGAAGGGGGCGACGGCAGAAAGCATATTTTCGGCAAGACTTCCCGCATAGCCGAGCCTGTCGATCAGAAAGGAGAGCAGAACGCAGGCGGTAACGACCGCAAAGCAAACGGCAAGCAGGGTGGCGGGACGGCGCAGGCGGTTTTTCATTTTCATCTCCGTAAGTTCTATGGTGATAAAGGCAAAATATCCCTTAATATCATTCTATCATACTATTTGCAGAAAATCAAGAAGTTTTGCCAAGGGTTTCGAAATTCACAGATTTGAAATATTTACGGCAGGATTCTTTTTTGCCGACGGAATACGATTGAACGGGGCACTTTTCGAGGGGCTTTTTCCGGCAAAATAAAAAACCTCCAAAAAAAAGAAAAAAACATTTGCATTTTGAGGGCGGAGGTGATATAATGGAAATGTATCTACCCGTTACCCTATCGCAATTTCAAAAAGGAGTACAACCAATGAAACACACGGTTAAAAAAGCAGCGGCGTTCCTTGTGATTCTGACGCTTGCGATCGCAATGCTTTGCATCGGAGCCTCGGCTGCCGAGTCGGACGCAGAAAAGAACGCATCCGGATTTTCCTTCTCCGCTCTTACCGAGGATATTCAGCTGGAGTTTTCCGAGGCGACCATCATCGGAACCTATTGCCAGCAGTTCTTCGATTTTCTTGAGACCAACCGCGACTATCATTACATCGCTCTCGGCGTTCTTGCGCTGATCCTGTGCTTTTTCGGCTACAGGCTTCTTCGCCTGTTCCTCTTGGTCGTCGGATTTATCGGCGGATGCTACGGCGGATTCCTTCTGTATCCGCACGTTGCCTCCTGGATCCCGAGCGCACCCTCGTACATTGAGCTGATCGTTGCCGCCGTCTTCGGTATCGCAGGCGCGATCCTGATCCATTTCCTGTTCCGCGTTGCGATCGTTGCCGGCGTCGGGTACGGGGCGTTCCTGCTTTCCGCGCCCTATTTCGTAGACGTTCCGAACGCGCTTCTGTATCGGATCGTCGTTTCGGTCGTCATCGCGATCGTCGCCGCCCTTCTTCTGAAGGTCGCGTTCGTTTTCGCAACCGGACTTGGCGGAGGTCTGATCGCCGTTGCACAGCTCGGCTCGCGCGCCGCTGCCCTTGGTACCGTTCTGTATGAAAACGAGGCAGTTTTCTCCTATCTTGAGCCGATCGGCATTCCTGCCCTGACCGTTGGTGTTGCGATCGGTCTCTTCGTAGGACTGCTCGGTATTCTGTTCCAGTTTGCAAACACGCGCAGAAGAAGAGCGTGAGTTCCTTGTGCGAGCGACACCTCGGTGCCGCTCGCATTTTTTATGCTTAAGAGAGGGTTATCATGCTGACAAAACAAGAAATTGACAGGATCAACGAGCTCGGGCGCCTGGCGCGGGAGCGTTCTTTGACCGATGCGGAGCAAGCCGAGCAGAAGCAGCTGCGCGAAAGGTATCTCGCGTGGTTCCGCTCCTCACTTAGGGGAGAGGGCGGCTCTGATGCAAGCAAAACCGATGGAGAAGCGCGATGATAGAGATGTCCTTTGAGAGGGCGCTAAACGAGCTTGCCGATCTGATTTCGGTCGAATCACAGGAGATGAGCCGATTTTACGTTGCCATCGACGGCATTAGCGGAAGCGGGAAAAGTACGCTTGCCGCCCGTCTGTCCGAGGCGCTCGGCGCGCCGATCGTCTGCATGGACGACTTCTATCTTCCGCTTTCCGAAAGGAAGGGCGAGCGGATCAAAGATCCCGGATGGAACGTTGATTACGAGCGCTTTACCCGCGAGGTCGCCAAAAAGGCGCTTATGAAGCGCCCGATCTCCTACGGGGTCTTTGATTGCTCCTCGCAGAGCATTCGAAAGACCATTACGCTCCCCGAGTCGCGCTATCTGATCGTCGAGGGGTGCTACGCCATGCATCCCGAGATCCCCGATTTTTACGATCTGCGGATCGTTGTGACGGCAGACCGCGCCCTCTGCGAGAGTCGGATCCGCGCAAGGGACGGGGATGCGATGCTAAAGCGCTTTCAAAACGAATGGTTTCCTCTCGAGCAGACCTACCTCGACGCCTATATGCTAAGGGAGCTCTCCGACGTCGTCGTGTTCTCGGATGAAAGTCTGCCGTCTTCGGAATCGGACGGTAACTTCCGGGGCTTTGAGATGGAGTTTCCTTTAGGTGAAACCAATTAAAATTATGGAGGGGATCAAAAGATGATCTATCGAAATTTTGCGGGGCGCGACGTGTCGTTGCTCGGCTTTGGAACGATGCGCTTTCCAACGACCTCGGACGGAAAAATCAACGAGCCGGAGGCTGAGCGGATGCTCGATGCCGCATACGCCGCGGGGGTAAACTATTTTGATACGGCGTATCCTTATCACGATAAGGAGTCCGAGCCCTTCGTCGGGAGGGTGCTTTCCAAATATCCGCGCGAGAGCTATGCGATCGCGACCAAGCTCCCCGTCTGGAGGATCGATTCTGCCGAGTCTGCCGTTTCGATGTTCGAGGCGCAGCTTGAGCGACTTGGGGTCGATTACGTCGATTATTATCTCTTTCATTCGCTCAGCCGAACGAGCTGGCAGGAAAGGGTGCTTGGGTTCGGCCTGATCCCCGTCTTTGAAAGGCTTTGTAAAGAGGGAAAGATCCGTCATCTCGGCTTTTCCTTCCACGATAAGTACGAGGCGTTCGAGGAGATCCTCACCTATCGGAAGTGGGATTTCTGTCAGATCCAGTATAACTACTTTGATACTAAGGACGGCCCCGGAAGGCGCGGATACGAGCTTGCCGAGCGCCTTGGCGTCCCGCTTGCGATCATGGAGCCGATCCGCGGGGGGAGCCTTGTGCAGCTTTCCGACGAGATCAAGGCGCGTCTAGCCGAGATCGACCCCTGCCGCTCGCTTGCCGATTTTGCTCTCTCCTGGGTCGCCTCGCAGAATAACGTCGCCGTTGTTCTTAGCGGGATGTCAACGATGGAGCAGCTAAATGAGAATCTGAAGATCCTCGGAGACGGGTTCCGACCGCTTTCGGACGGTGAGCTTTCGTCGGTTGAGGAGATCGCCGAGCAGATCCGCGCTCTGGTTTATAACAGCTGCACGGGTTGTCGGTATTGTATGCCTTGCCCTGCGGGGGTCGATATTCCGCACGCCTTCTGGCTTCTTAATCAATCGGGGATGTTCCCGATGCAGCTTGAGGGATACCGTCGGAGATATCTCTCCAAATCCGATGCGCTCGCCTCTCTTTGCGTTTCCTGCGGTGCCTGCGAGGAGAAATGTCCTCAACAGATCACGATTCGTTCGGATCTCAAGCACGTGGTTGATTTTTTCGAAAATTAAAGTGTCAAAAAAGAGACCGACGGCAAATCATCTGCCGTCGGTCTCTTTCTCTCAGAGGCTTATTTTCCCTCGTGCTCGGCAAGCCAAGCATCCGCATTCTTTTTCGAAAGCCGCGTGATCTTCTCGGTCGGATACGGAGACTCAGAACCGCCGTTCGTGTAAAGGAAGGTGTTGCCGTCGGGGGTTACGTAAAGCGACTCCTCGTAGCCCATCGGGTCGCCAAAGCTGCCGACCGTTGCTTTGCACAGCAGGGTAGCGGTTTCGGTATCGTACTCCTTTTTGCAGATGATCTTCTTCATAGGATCCTCCTTTTCGGGTTAAGATTTTCTTCATTTGCTTGCTTATTATATCATAGGCAAGGCGGGGCGTCAAGTGGGAGATTCTTCCTTCGGCTCAAAGACCGAGACCTGCCGCGCCGACGATTCCGGCGTCGTTTCCGAGCTTGGCGATCTTCAGAGCCGTCTGGGGACCGCGAGCGTTCTCACCGCCGTATCTCTCACTAAGGAGAAGCTCCTCGACGGGACGGGTCAGATACTCGCCCTCGTTGCAGACGCCGCCACCGATCGAAAGGACCTCGGATTGGAAGATGTTGATGATGTTCGCAAGACCGGTCGTGAGATAAGAGATATACTCGTCAACGACCTCCTTTGCGGCGGCATCGCCCGCCTTCATTGCGCTAAACGCGGTACGCGCAGAGACCTTGCCGTGCTCCTCAAGCTCCTTTACCATCAGGCTCGGGATCCCAAGCCGCTTGCATTCGCTGATCTTGTCCTTGGTCATGTTCGTAAGACCCGTTGCCGAGCTGTACGCCTCCCAGCAGCCGCGGCGGCCGCAGGAGCAGGGACGTCCGTTCTTTTCGATCACCATGTGTCCGAGCTCCGCGCCGAAATGGTTGAAGCCCGAATAGACCTTTCCGTCAATGATGATGCCGCCGCCAACTCCCGTACCGAGCGTTACCATGACCGAATGGCGAACGCCCTTTGCCGCGCCGACGAGCGCCTCTGCGAGTGCGGCGGCGTTTGCGTCGTTTTCGACGATCACGCGCCGAACGGGAAGATAGCTCTTAAAGATCTTGGCGATCTCGAAATTTTCAAAGGGCAGGTTATTTGCGTAGGTGACGACACCGCTGTCGCTGTTACAGCTTCCGGGGGAGGCGATTCCGACCGACGCGATCTCCTCAAGCGAGATCCCGTTTTTATCCATGAGCCGCTTTGCAAGGTCGGTCATATCCTTAATGATCAGCTCGGGCGCGCGGTTGGCGTTGGTGGGAACGCTGCCCTTGTCAAGGATCTTGAGCGAGGCGTCGCAGATGCCGATCGCGATGTTGGTACCGCCGAGATCCACTCCGATATAGTACATATTTTTCTCCTTTTTCGATCGGACTTCTGCCCGATTCGGTCGCTTGATGCTACGATTATTATACGGGAAGGCGGCGCAAAAGTCAATACGTGATTGGAAAAATCAAAAGGTCATAAAAAATTAACAATTTAATTTTCACCCTACGTATTGAAAATAACACGAAAATGGTATACAATAGCATCGACCGAATACGATAGCGGTATTCGGATTCAGTAAGGACGGAAATTATGGCACGTTTTGTATATGCAGATAATGCGGCAACAACGCCTGTTGCCAAAGAGGTCGTCGAGGCAATGCTGCCTTGCCTGACCGAGCACTGGGGAAACCCCTCAAGCCTCTACGGAAAGGGGCAGGAGGCGGCAAGCCTCCTTTCTGCGGCGCGCGCATCGGTTGCAAAATCGCTCGGATGCAAGCCCGAGGAGATCTATTTCACCTCCGGCGGAAGCGAATCGGATAACTGGGCGATCAAGGGCGCGATGCATCACGCGAAAAAGGGAAGAAATACGCTTATAACCTCGAAGATCGAGCATCACGCGGTGCTTCGCACCTGCGAGACGCTTGAAAAGGAGGGGTATCGCGTCATTTATCTTGACGTTGACGAGTACGGTGTGGTCGATCTTCGGCAGCTTCGCTCGGTCATCGACGAAACGACGGCGCTCGTTGCGGTCATGTACGCCAATAACGAGATCGGAACGATCCAGCCGATCGCCGAGATCGCCGAGATCGCCCATGCAAACGGGGCGCTCATGTTTACCGATGCGGTGCAGGCGGTCGGACACGAGCCGATCGATCTCTCGACCCTCGGGGTCGATCTTCTCGCGCTTTCGGGGCATAAATTCAACGCTCCGAAGGGTGTCGGCGCGCTTTACGTCGGCCGCGGCGTGAAGATCGGCAGCTATATCGACGGAGGTGGGCAGGAGCGCCGCCGCCGCGGAGGAACCGAGAACCTGGCGTCGATCGTTGGACTTGCAAAGGCGCTTGAGCTTGCGGTCGCAAGACTCCCCGAGAGGGATATGATCCGTCAAAAGCGCGACCGACTGATGAATGAGCTTCTCAAAATCCCGTATTCGCGCCTCAACGGGCATCCGACCGAGCGCCTTGCGGGAAATCTGAATATCGGCTTTGAGTTCATCGAGGGCGAAAGCATGATCCTTTGGCTCGATATGGCGGGGATCTGCGCCTCGACCGGCTCTGCCTGCTCGTCGGATTCTCTTGATCCCTCGCACGTTCTTCTCGCGACCGGGGTGCCGCACGAGAAGGCACACGGCTCGCTTCGCCTCTCCATTTCGCACGAAACGACCGATGAGGACATTGACTACATCCTCGAGACCCTGCCCCCGATCGTCGAGAGACTTCGCGAGATGAGCCCTCTTTACGAGACGGTCAAAAAGTAAAAACGCAAGATAAGGACCAAAAGGAAGGAAACCAAAATGCAGTACAGCGATAAGGTAATGGACCATTTCACGCATCCGCGCAACGTCGGCGAGATCGAGGATCCGAGCGGCGTCGGTCAGGTTGGAAACGCCAAGTGCGGCGATATCATGAAGATGTATCTGAAGATCGAGGACGACGTCATCGTTGACGTCAAGTTCAAGACCTTCGGCTGCGGCGCTGCGATCGCGACCTCCTCGATGGCAACCGAGCTGATCAAGGGCAAGACCGTCGCCGAGGCGCTGAAGCTCACCAACAGCGCCGTCGTTGAGGCGCTCGAGGGGCTTCCGCCCGTCAAAATCCATTGCTCGGTTCTTGCCGAGGAAGCGATCAAGGCCGCCCTTGCCGATTATTATACGCGCATCGGCAGACCGATCGACTTCGAGCTTGAGAGCGATTGCAAGGAGTGCGAGGCACATCACTGAGCCTTAAGATAACGAGAGAAGTGCAGAGCGGACGGGGCGTCCCGTCCGTTCTCTTTTCGGAAGGGAACGTTTATGCGTGTATTGCTTGGCATGAGCGGCGGACTTGACAGCGCCTATAGTGCAAGACGTCTGCTCGACGCGGGACATGCGGTCGAGGGGGCGGTGCTTCGTATGCACGAATATACCGAGCTTGACGCCGCAAGGGCTTGTGCGCGGGAGCTTGGGATCCCTTTGCACGAGCTTGACGTGACCCGACGCTTTCGGGAATGCGTGATCAAGAGCTTTGCCGAGGAATACCGATCGGGCAGAACGCCGAATCCCTGCATCCTCTGCAACGAGAGGGTCAAGCTGAAGGCGCTTTACGAGTACGCGATCGAAAACGACTTTGACCGTATCGCAACCGGGCATTACGCGCGCATCGTCGAAATCGACGGCAGACATTCTATTTTGAAAGGGAACGACCCGACCAAGGACCAAAGCTACGTTTTGTGGCGCCTTGACGAGGGGGTTTTGGCGCGTCTGATGCTTCCACTCGGGGAAATGAGGAAAAGCGAGGTTCGCGCTCTGGCGCGCGAGGCATCTATTTCCGCCGCCGAGAAGGCGGAAAGCAGGGATATCTGCTTTATCCCGGATGGGGATTACGCCGCCTTTCTCGAATCCTCCTTCGGCGCCGTTCCCGAGGGGGAGTTTGTCGACGAGTCGGGAAGGGTGCTCGGCAGACACCGTGGCATCCACCGCTACACCGTCGGTCAGAGGCGTGGGCTTGGCGTTGCCATGGGCGAAAGAATGTACGTCAAGGCGATCGACCCGCACTCCTCGCGCATCGTTCTGGCGCGTGCGGGGGAGGCGTCGGTCTCCGAGTTTTATCTGAAGGACGCGGTCTTTTCGGGAATGGATCGACCTCAAATCGGAGAAAGCTTCACGGCAGATGCGGTCCTTCGTTACCAGGCAAGACCCGTTCGGGCGGAGATCCGCTCGCTTGGGGAAACCCTTTGCGTCCGCCTTCACGAGCCGAGACATTCGGTCACGGCAGGCCAATCTGCGGTTTTTTATCGCGGCGATCTGCTCCTGTTTGGGGGGGTGGTCTGCGAAAAAACGCAGACCATCGAAAATGCATAAGCCGTTTTATAGGGTCTGATAGCCCTTGAAGTAGCTCCGCGGCATCGCGCGTGCCCCCCTTTTCACACGAGATGCCGCGGCTCTATTTTACACAAAAACAAAAAAATTAAAAATATTTTTCTGGTAATTTTTCTGCCGCGTTTTTTAATAAGCGCGGTATTTTTTTAACGTCTTTCCAAGTGCGAAGTCAACTACAAATTAACCTTTCGGCAAAACAACGCGTAAAAACAATAAAAAATCAAACAAAAAAGTAATTGAAAATGACATATTGTGAACGCAGTGAGTAAAGAATTGTTTACAACGCTTCGGGCGTGAAAGTGGCGAAAAAAGAGAATCGGGAGAAATTGGAAAAAAACGCACGGTCTTCCTCTCTTTCCGCGCACTATATAATGATGTAGGACTTGACAATCTTCGATCGTTATGGTAAGATAATACCATCCATACTTGGGCATACTCTGCCCATTTTCGGATTTTAGATACCAATGGAGGAACGTTTAGGTATGAAAAAGAGCAAATTCACGCGGTTTGTTGCTTTGCTTCTTGCCCTCGTCGTCTGCTTCGGCGTTGGAGGCATGACGGTTTCGGCAGACTCGTCGTCCGGTTCCACCGGCTCGGGCAGCGGCAATTCCGTGGCGGACAACAAGTTCTATGAGGATCCGAATGAGATGAAGTCTTATTTGGACGCCTCCTCGTACACCGTGTATTACGAGCGCTGGAAGTCGAAGGCTCCCGGCAGCACTACTGCCGAGGTCATTCTCGCAAATTCGAACGCCGACCTCGTCATCAACAGCCCTGCTTGCCAGGATTATGCTTCTTGGCCCGACATGAGCCTTGAGCAGGCTGCGAGCTCGGTTTATCTGCCGAACTCAGGCTCTGTCACCTTTGAGGTCGAGGTGCCCTCCGACGGTCTTTATTACATCGTGATGAAGTACTACACCATCCTTGGAACCGTCAACGGCATTGAGCGCAAGCTTTACATTGACGATGCGATCCCCTTCTCCGAGGCGAGCTACCTTCGCTTCTCGAAGCTTTGGGAGTATGATTATCCGACTGACGAGGACGGAAATCCTATCTTCCAGAAGGATCTTAACGGTAATGATCTTCAGCCGAATATCGAGTCGGTCCAGGCTTGGAGAACCTATATCTGCAGCGATTCGACCGGATATACCAACGGACATTTTGCTTTCTTTCTGACCGAGGGTGAGCATACGATCACCCTTGAGGCATCGCGCGAGGCGTGCATTCTCGGCTCGATCACGCTGGTGCCCTCCGATTCTACCGACTATAACGCTCCTCTTTACGACGATTATATCGCCACGATGGAAACGAAATACAACGCCGTTTCGGTTCCGAAAAAGGATACCCCGAAGATCAAGGTGCAGGCAGAGAAGCCGATTCTCGTTTCCGACACCTCGGTTTACATGGGCAACGATTCCACCTCTGCGATCACCTCTCCGACCTCTGCGGCGGCACAGCTCTTCAACGTCATCGGTGCCACCAGCTACGATACGGTAGGGCAGTGGGCTGCATACAGCTTCGAGGTTGAGAAGTCGGGCTTCTATAACATCGATCTCCGCTTCCAGCAGAGCTCTCTGCAGGGTATGTACGTCTGCCGTACCATTCGCCTTTGGTCCGAGAACCGCGACGAAAGCCTCGGCGTGGTGTACGGACTTAACGACGGAACGCCTCTCGTTCCCTTCGAGTCTGCCTATAACGCCCGCTTCGATTACAGCAAGGATTGGCAGAGCAAGCCCCTTGGAGATGGCGAGGACGAGTTCCTCTTCTATTTCGACGCCGGCGTTGAGTACAAGATCTACATCGAGGTCGGTCTCGGATCTCTCGGCGAGCTGATCAAGCGCGTTGAGGAGTCCCTGAAGATCATCAACGATTCCTACCTCGATATTATTAAGCTGACCGGTGCCGATCCCGATGAGTATCGCGATTACCATTTCGCGGCCAATATGCCGAACGTCATCTGGCATTTTAATAATGAAGCAATCAACCTCGCAGACGTTGCTGCAAAGTTCGAGGAGCTCTGCGGAACGACCGGCTCGCACATCGCAACCCTGAAGACGATCTCCGATCTTCTGACCAAGATGGGCGGCAGCGAGTCCGAGATCGCAAAGAACCTCGGAACCCTCAAGACCTACCTTGGAACCCTCGGTACCTGGGTCAACAGCTCGAAGGCTTCGATCATGACGATCGATTTCCTTTCGATCCGCTCCCCCGAAGCAAAGCCCGCGAAGGCAAACGCAAACTTCTTCCAGACGCTTGGTTATCAGATCAAGGCGTTCTTCATGAGCTTCTTCACCGATTACGATAACATGGGTGTCACCGACAAGGAGGCGCTCGGTGATTCGGCTCTGAACGTTTGGCTTGCCTCCGGACGCGACCAGTCGAAGATCTGGCGCTCGCTGATCGACGGTGATTACTCCAAGCTCGACGGCTCCGGCCCCGTTTCGCTCAAGCTCGTCGTCGGCTCGACCCTGCTTCCCTCTGTCCTTGCGGGAAAGGGTCCTGACGTGTATCTCGGACTTGACAGTGCCTCGGTCATCAACTACGCGATCCGCGGCGCGATCAACGATATCTCCTATTTTGAGGACTATAACGAGGCGGCATTCGGTGACGACGGCATCTCGGGAACCGACGATGACGTTTATCACAAGACCGCGATGAATACTCTGACCCTTCAGAACAAGACCTACGGACTGCCTCTGACGATGAACTTCCCGATGATGTTCTACCGTCTTGACGTGCTTGCAGAGCTTGGTGTCGGCGTTCCGACGACCTGGGACGAGGTGCTTGCGCTGCTTCCGATCTTCCAGAGCAACTATCTTGAGATCGGTGTCAACTATACGCTTGCGCTCGATTTCTTCCTTTATCAAAATGGAGGAAGCATGTGGCTGTACGAGGACGATCCCGATTACGCAGGCGCTCAGATCGGTCTTGGAACCAACGAGGCGCTTGAGGCGTTCCGCTTCTGCACGAGCCTTTACACCGATTACGGCTTCCCGGTCAGCTTCGATCCCGCAAACCGCTTCCGTACCGGTGAGATGCCGCTTGTCATCTCCGATTATATTACCGTTTATAATACGCTGACCGTCTTCGCAACCGAGATCAAGGGTCTGTGGAGCTTCTCCTCGATCCCCGGCGTTGCAGGAGACGACGGCAGAGTCAAGAACTACAACTCGATCGCAACCGTTACCGCAACCGTTATGCTTCACGGCTGTAAGGATCCCGACGCCGCTTGGAACTTCATGAAGTGGCAGACGAGCGCCGACGTTGAGGCAGAGTACGGTAACCGCATGGTTGCTCTGATCGGTCCCTCCGCAAAGTATGCGGCGGCAAACCTCGGAGCGATCGAAAAGCTCTCGTGGACTGCCAAGGAGAACGCGGCGATCCAGGATCAGCTCAATCATCTTTCCGCAATCGTTAACTACCCCGGAAGCTATATCATTGCCCGTTACACCGACTTTGTATTCCTTGACGTCAAGAACGAGGGTGCGAACCCGGTCGATGCTCTGACCGGATATCTCAACGCCATCAACGATGAGATCACGAGAAAGCGTAAGGAGTTCGGTCTTCCGACCGGAATTCCCGAGTACGCGATCAATCCCGGAACGAGCAACTGAGCGATACCGGAAACATTCTGAGAATAAAGGAGAATATGCACAATGTCACAAGGCAATGAATCCTTTGGCGCGCGTCTTGTGTTTTGCCTGAAGGGAATCGGCACCAAATGCAAATCCGGTGCCATTTCCCTGATCGGCAAGGCAAAGTCCCTCGTGAAGCGGAAAAAGACGGGCGACTCGCAAAGCGGAAATAATGCATCGAGTCCGGTATCCCGTACGGAAATGACACGCCGTCAGTGGATCTGGAACGAAATGAAGAAGAATAAGGTTGCATACTTCATGGTTGCGCCCTTCATGCTTTTGTTCTTCATCTTCACCGTTCTTCCCGTTATCCTGTCGATGGTGCTGAGCTTGACCGACTTTAACATGCTTCAGTTCCCGCATTTCGTCGGCTTCGATAACTTCTCTCGTCTGCTTCTCAACGACGAGATCTTCCTGATCGCCGCGAAGAACACGCTGATCTTCGCCGCGATCACGGGACCTGTTTCCTACATCATGGCGCTGCTCATCGCATGGTTCATCAATGAGCTGCCTCCGAAGCTCCGTGCGGTCGTGACGCTGATCTTCTATGCGCCCTCGATCTCGGGCTCGGTCTACATGGTATGGCAGACCTTCTTCTCCTCCGACTATTACGGCTGGGCAAACGCATTTTTGATCGAGTTTGACTTCATCAGCGAGCCGATCCTCTTCTTTAAGGATGCCGACTGGGTCATGCCCCTTTGTATCGTCGTCGCCCTTTGGACCTCGCTCGGTACGGCGTTTTTGTCCTTCATTGCAGGACTTCAGACGGTTGACCGTAGCCTTTACGAGGCGGCAGCCGTTGACGGCATCAAGAACCGCTGGCAGGAGCTTTGGTTCATCACGCTCCCGACCATGCGTCCTCAGCTGATGTTCGGTGCCGTCCTTTCGATCACGCAGTCGTTCGGCTTCGGTGCCATCGTTACGGCGCTTTGCGGAATGCCCTCGGTCAACTACGCGGCGCATACGATCATGCACCACCTGGATGACTACGGCGGACAGAGATATGAGGTTGGATACGCTTCGGCGATCGCCGTCATTCTCTTCATTATCATGATTACCTGTAACATGGTGATCAAGAAAGCTCTTTCGAAGGTGGGACAGTGATATGAAAAAACTTAGAACACGAGGTCATAAAGTTGTCCTGAACCGCTCCGCCGGAGGAGACGCCGGTATTACGCTCGTTCTGGTCCTGATGGGCGCGTTCATGTTCCTGCCGATGGTTTATGCGATCGGCCAGTCGCTCAAGCCTCTTGACGAGCTCTTCATGTTCCCGCCGAGATTCCTTCCCCGCAGACCTACCCTTGCAAACTATTCCGACCTGTTCACGCTGATGACCGACTCCTGGGTTCCGTTCTCGCGTTACATCTTCAATACGGTGTTTATCACCGCATCGGGTACCGCCGGAAACCTCTTCCTCGGCTCTATGGCGGCTTATGCGCTTGCAAAGCTGAAGTTCCCGGGTCGTAAATGGATGTTCCAGATCATCGTCATGTCCCTGATGTTCCATTCGACCGTCAACCAGGTGACGCACTTCATCCTGCTCAGCGCCTTCCACTGGGTCGATACCTATCTTTCGGTCATCGTTCCCGCAATGGCGTCCACTCTTGGTCTTTACCTGATGAAGCAGTTCATGGAGTCCTCGGTTCCCGATACGGTTCTTGAGAGTGCCCGCCTTGACGGTGCAAGCGAGCTTCGCACCTTCTGGGTCATCGCGATGCCGATGGTTAAGCCCGCGTGGCTGACCCTGATCATCGAGAGCTTTAAGAACCTTTGGAACATGGGTGCCTCGATCTACATCCATTCCGAGCAGCTCAAGACCTTTAACTATGCGATCCAGCAGATCGTTGCCGGCGGTATTGCCCGTTCGGGTGCCGGTGCCGCGGCGGTCGTCGTCATGATGGCAGTGCCGATCATCGTCTTCGTCATCAGCCAGAGCAAGATCATTGAGACGATGGGCGCGAGCGGAATGAAGGATTAACGAAAGGAGAGAATGAAGATGAACAAAAAAATAATCAGCATTCTGGCATTCGCGTGCCTTGTCATTCTCCTTTTCGGAGCCATTCCGGTCAGTGCAAGCGAATCCTACGATACCTACATCTATTCAAGCCAGGGAGACGTCCTTTATTCTCCCGCGGCATACTCCCCGATCTATCCCGTCGTTAACGGAAGCTATATGCAGCTCGAGCGCTATAAGGATGCTTATATCGCGAGAGCGGTCCGTTACCTTGAGGGAACCGGGGTCGCCAATGCGGCGGCTGAGGCAGAGAAGGCGTTTTCGACGACTCTGAAGAACCCCAGCGACATTGCGACCGACTCGGAAGGAAACGTTTACGTTTCGGATACCGATAACAACCGCGTCATCATCCTTGACTATGCGTATAAGTTCAAGGGCGCGATCGATTATTTCTCGAGCACGACGACCGATTTTGATCGTCTGAAGGGACCTCAGGGTCTGTTCATCTATGAGGATTACATCTACGTTTGTGACTCCGGAAACAGCCGTATCGTGATCTTCAACCGCTCGGACTATTCCTTCTATAAGATCATTGAGAGACCCGAAACGGCGCTTCTCGGTGAGGGCGCATATACGCCGAAGGCCTGCGCCGTCGATAAGTACGGACGCGTTTACATCGTTGCCTCCACCTGCAACGAGGGTATCATCGTTCTTGCGAGCGACAACGGCGAGTTCACCGGCTTTATCGGTGCGCAGAAGGTTTCGCTCAGCGTTCTTGAGATCTTCTGGCGTCGCTTCCAGTCGGCAGAGGAAAGAGCCGGCTCCAAGCAGTTCGTTCCGACGACCTTCAATAATATTACGGTTGATGAGGACGGCTTTATCTACGGTACCATCACCTTTACCGAAGATACCGATCTTGAGAACCAGAGAAAATCGGTTACCTCCAAGAGCTCGGCGTATTCTCCCGTTAAGAAGCTCAACTCGGGCGGTAAGGAGATCATGAACCGAAACGGCTTCTTCGACTGCGGCGGTGAGGTTGCGATCACGCTCGGAAGCATGTCGGTCGACTCGACCTCCACCTCAACGGTCGGCGGCGTTTCCTCGATTGCCGACGTTGCCGTCGGTCCCGAGGGCTCCTGGTCGATCATCGATAACAAGAGAAGCCGCGTATATACCTACAGCTCGGACGGCATTCTTCTGCACGCCTTCGGTTCGAAGGGCGTTACCCTCGGAACTCTGAAGTCGCTCGTTGCCGTGACCTATCACGACAGCAGACTTCTGCTTCTCGACAAAACCGACAACTCCTTCACCGTCTTTGAGCGCACGAGCTACGGCGATCTTCTGATCGAGGCGCTCGCGCAGGAGAACCAGAACCTCTACGATCAGGCAGAGGTGATCTGGACCGAGATCCTGCAGCGCAACAACAACTTCGACTCCGCCTATATCGGAATCGGTAAGGCAATCTACAGAAACGCGCAGACCGAAGAGGATTACGAGCGCGCGATGGAGTTCTTCAAGGCTGCGCACGAGACGAGCTACTACTCGGACGCTTACGCTCAGCTTCGTACCAAGTGGATCTCGAAGTACTTTATTTTCCTTGTCCTTGGCGTGATCGCCGCGCTTGTGATCGTCGTCAAGATCTTTGGAAAGGCGAAGAAGTTTAATACCCGCGTCGCTCTCAAGGTCGGGAAAAAGACCTACTGGGAGGAGCTTATGTACGCCTTCCACCTGGTCTTCCATCCCTTTGACGGCTTCTGGGATATCAAGCACGAGCGCAGAGGCTCGGTCCGTGCGGCGGCAACCTTCGTCGGACTGACCATTCTGGCGTTCTATTACCAGTCGATCGGCCGCGGATACATCTTCGATCCCTATGAGGGCGGCTCGAGCATCCTGATTCAGATCATCTCGATCCTTATCCCCGTTATCCTTTGGACGACTGCAAACTGGTGTCTGACGACGCTGTTTGACGGTGAGGGCTCCTTCAAGGACGTCTTCGTTGCCGTTGGCTATTCTCTGGCTCCCATGCCGGCGCTTCTCGTCTTCTCGACGCTTCTTCAGAATTTCATGACCCTCGATGAGGGCGCG
>JAFYMH010000085.1 GCA_017556685.1 Clostridia bacterium
CAGCGGCGAGAAAGGCTACGGTATTGTCGCCCAGCTTATAGAAGTCGTAGAAGTCACCGCCAACCTCTTTTGCCGCGATCATTTGGGCGTAAATGCTGTATTCCTCATTCTCGGGAAAGTTGGTGGGAAGCGCCGAGAGCTGGATCTGCTTTGCGTATTCAAGCTCCTTGTCGATGCGCGCCGCCGCCTCTGCGATATAGCGCTTGAGGGTCGTAACGGTCGAGTTGATGTCGTCCGAGAGGGACGAGAACTCCCGATTCGTGCGCACGTCCACCGTCACGTTCAGATCTCCCTGCGCGATCCGCGCGAGCGTATCGTTGACCTTCCTCAGGTTGTTGATGATCACGCGCTTGATGAGAATATAAATAAACACGAACAGGATCGCAAAGATCATGACCTGCATAAAAATGCTCGTCAGCATCGAGGCGTCCCGCATGAACATCGCCTCGGAGACCGGCATCGCCGCGATCAGGCAATAGCCCTCGACGAACTTGAACACGTACATATACTCGATGCTCGCCTCGCCTTTACCGTCTACGACGTCTGCGTAGTAGAGCGCGCTCGCGTTTTGTCCGGTCAGCATCTCCTCGGGAGGCTCGATGCCGATCGCAGAGATATGCGAGTTGCTATAATCGTCGTCAATCACCAAGCGAAGATCCTCGTCAAGCACCGCAATAAAGCCGTCGGTGCCGACGTGGCGGTTTTTGGTAACGTCAATGACAAAGGCGCGAAGCGCTTCGGGGTCGCTTGATTTTGCTTTGATGTCCTTCTCAACGTCGTTGATGGCGACGGCAAACAGCTCCCTCGTCTCGATCTGCGCCATTCCGTTCTGCAAAATGAGGGTAAAGGAGCTTGTGACCAGGTACGCGATCACGATGCAGCTGAGAAGCCTTCTCTGAAACGTGTTGGCGATCCCCTCCGAGGTCCTTTTCCTGAAAAAGCCCTCGTGACTGAAAAGAGAAACCAGAATGAGCGACACTCCGACCGCCACGGCGTTTCCGAGCATCATCGGCCAGGTCGCCCCCTTGACGAACTCAAATGCCGCTGAGGAGTTGCCCATATTCGTAATGAAGATGAGGATCATATGCACGACCTCACAGACGATGGCAATACAAACGCCATAGCCCCAGGTCGGCTTTTTGTTGTCAAACATCAGCTTTCTGAGTCCCGCCGCCATCAGACCCGCAAGGACGGTTGCGATGCTGCAGGCAAGACGCGAATAGACGCCTGCCCCCCAATAGACAGAAACCCATCGGTAAAGTCCGCCGATGCATCCCGAAATGATGCCCGCCGGAGCGCCGAAGATCAGTCCCGCCGAAAGCGGCGCCGCATCGCGGACGTTGACGATCGCTCCAAGCCACTCAACACCATAGCTCGAGGCAAATGCCGAGGCGCCTCCGAACAGAACGCCGATCGCGATCTGCTTTGCCATGTACGGCATCCTCTTAAACGAGGTATGCCTGTCGGCAAGATAAACGCCGATCACGAGGAGACAGCTTATCAATATTGGTACGGTCAATTTCATTTAAGGCACCCCATCAAAACGATCCTCCCATAAAGTCCCACAAATAGCTTGCGATCAGGTTTCCGAGAACGCCGATCGCCATCAGCAAAAGCATATACAAAAACATGCTTCCGCGGCTGATCGAATCCTTCGTTACGTTATAATAAAAATTGAATTGCCCCTGCAAGCTGTCTTCCCTATTCTGATTCCACTCGTAGGTGATCGTTCCCTCTCGCTTATATTCGCTCGGGAGATACCCCCGGTACAGGTTTTCCTCGAGGCGATGGATGCGGTAGCAGCCCGAATCGTTCAGCTCGTAATTTTCATCAATCGAAATCGTGACGACCGCCTTCTTCAGCTTCTGTCGGTGGAAGGCACCGATCCTTGTGATCTCCTCGGGCAAAAGCCTTGATTCGTTGATTCGGATCGAATATCCGTACTTTTCCGAAACCACGGGGGTCGTGAGCGAATCGCGAAGCCGAACGAGCGCGTTTTTCACGTCGACCCGACTCCTGAAGATCTCGTCAAGGGACTTGTGCGGCATCCGCCAGATGAAATACCCCTCGTCGTTATCGAGATAGGGCTGCAGAGCGGCGAGGTCCGCGCTGATCAGCGTTCCGTCCGCCAGGGGCTCTGCCCGATAGCCTATGCTGCTGATATGCACGATATCCACCGTCTTCCCGTTATAGGCGATCTCGGAGGTATGCTCGTTCTTTTTGTAATCCACGATGCACGCCGCGCTGAAGGTTGCCTGCAGGATCCGCGTATCGTGAAAAAGCAGAGAGACATCCTCTATTTCATTTTGAGAAACCGAAAACGGAACGTATACGTAGAGCGCGCGGCTTGACTTGACGCCGCGAATACGTATCGCGATATCCACGTAGCTCTTACCCCTAGGGCTGAGCCAATCGTTGAGATAGACCGTGCTGGTATCTTCTCCGTCGATCCAGACCGCCCAGCCGTCGTCGGCAAATCTTCTTTTCTTTTTAGCCATCTCGATTCCTTCCGTATGTCATTTTTCTGCCGTCTGTTCTTGCGGTGCCTCGTCAGACCTTGGCTCTCTTACCATCGCGTAATGCATAACCGGTGTTTTCGGGATCAGCTCCCGGCGCTTTAGCTCAAAGCCGTAATGTTGGTAGAGCCCCACGTTGCTCTCCTTGTTGGTCTCAAGATACGCCGTCATGCGCTCGTCGTCGCAGAAGGCGAGCATCGGGCGCATCAGCTTAGAGGCGATCCCCTTCCCCTGCGCGTCCTTTTTGATGGAAAGGTTGTATAAATACCAATCGGTGTGGTCGGTGAACTCCTTTTTCAGATTCATCGCATAGGTTTCGTAGGTCAAAAGCCTGCCGATGATCCCGGGGCCTGAATGCAGGATCAGGCGAAGCCCGCCGTTCAAAAGAAACGGAAGGGTCTTGCTTCCCGTAAAGCCGAGCGGAAGCCAAACGGCAAAGCCCCTCATCTCCTCGCTGTCGGCATAGATGACCGCATCCTCGGTCATGGTCTTGAGCGAGATCTGCATGATAAGGCGTGACGCCTTCGGGTCATACTTGCCCTTCGTGAACCAGTTGTGGAGCGGATAGTCGCGGTATGCGTCTGCCGCGATCTCGGCAAGACGGTCGAGATCCTTTTTCTGTGCGATATACAGTCCCGCCCTCTCGATTGCCCGTCTTGCAAGCGGAACTTCAATTTTCCTGACCAACTTATCCATTCGTCTTCCCTCTCAGGTGCCGCTCATCACACCGTTAAAAAATTCAAGCAATCTGCCCTCCGTCTCCTTTGCGAAGGGGACGAAGTGAAGCTTGTACACCCCAAACCCGTCTACGTCAAGATCGATCCTTCCGTATTCCTCGGAGAAAAGGTGGATCAATATCTCTCTTAAAAAGCTTCCGTGGAAAAGGAAGGGCAGCTCGGCAGTGATCCTTACGTAGGTAAGGTCGGCAAGAGGAATTGTCGCTTCCTTTTTTCCGTGGACGTAGAGGAATTCCCCGTCGTGCTCCAGCTGAACGTCGGGAAGCGCAAGATACCTGCGCCAGGGACGCACGAAGAGCGCGTATCCGATGAGTCCGAAGAAAAGCGCGGTGCCAAGCGCAAGACCGATGGCAGCAGGCTCTCTCAAAAGCTGTGGCGCAAGGCAGAAGATGCTGACGGGAATCCCGACCGCCAGAATCGCCGAAAAGGCGACTCCAAGCACAAGCTCTGCCTTCAAAAGCCTAAGACTGCTCATTTTTCTGACGAGAACGCTTCTCACGGTCTGTTGCCCCGCCCTTTCCCGTACGCCGCCTTCATAGCGAGCAGGATCACGAGAAGTGCAAGGAAAAGCACGGCACCGGCTCTGTGGAGCACGGCAAGCGAGACGATCCCGTGAACGCGCATCATAACGATGCCGGTAACGAGGGCATCCCCATAGCAGGCTCTCATCGCGATCTCAAGCGCAGGAAATCTCCAGTCGCGCCTGCTCAAAACGGTATACGCCGCTAAAACGAGCACCCCGACGATCGAAACGGCGATATGCGCGGTCATGCCGGTTGCCCGAAGCAGAAAGAGGGCGGCTCCGAGCGCGAGTAAAACGGGGGCGAAAATAAGATCCTTTTTCATTTTGGTCATCCTTTCTCTCAAAAAATTATTTTTTTGTTTTGATCCATCTGTCAAGGCCGTAGAATGCAAAGCCGACCGCGGCGAACGCCGCGCCGAGAACGCCGATCCACAAAAGGACCCCGGGGACCCCCTGCGTCTCGAGGTTGACGAAGAAATAGGGATAGATCAAGGGAGTCGTCGTCGTGGGGATCAAAATCGAGGCGTCAAAGCGAAGGATCGCCGCCTGGACGAGAAGAAACAGCGCGTAGGCGATCGGAAAGCCGATCGAGGCGATGGGATAATACCATTTCGAGCCCTTGCGCTCATAGAACAGAAACCAATCGGCTATGTACATAACGGGAAGAACCACGTGGAAAAGGAGGCTTCCGATTCGGAAATTGAGCTGCGGATCGCGCCCCTCGGCGCCCGCGAGCACGAGATTGAAGACAAGGAAGGTCAGGAGAATGCCGAGCATTCCGATGAACTTCAGAAGCGGCACGGCAGAAACGTACCCGTCCTCCCGCCTTTTGAGCGTCTGAGAGAGGGCTACCGCCATAACGCCGATGCAAAGAAAGTTGCTCAGGTTTGTGAAATGTACGTAAAAATCCCAGCGGATCGCGCTGACGTTGTCAAAGATCCCAAGGCAGGCGATCACGCCAACGAGCCCGAGCGTGCAATAGACGGTTTGAAAAATAAGCTGTGCGGTTCTGTTTTTGATCATGATGCTCTCCTCTTCTTTATTTGAAAAATCAATTGATAGAGGGCTCAAAGCGCCCGAAGGTGAATTTTTCGCGGAAGGTGTTTTCGATCGGCTCGGCGTACTCGTATCTGATCAAGCGAACGCCATAGGTCGCGATCTCGTCCTCGTCGCTTGTGATATCGAGATCCTCGGGATCGTCGCTGTGATAGATCATGTACAAATTCGGCGAGGGCGGATCGTAATAGGCGGCGTCGGGATCCCCCATAAAGTATTCGGGGGAAAATCCGAAGTTGATATAAACGGTGCCGTCCCCGTTTGTCTGAACGGCAACGTCCTCTGTCTCCTCGTTTTCAATATAGCTCTCCCATTCGATGCTGCTTCCGACAAGCGTGATCAGCACGCCGTCATACCGACAGACGTACACGCCCGAGTAGGTAAGCGGCTCACCGTTGATCTCGTAGGTAACCGAAAACGGAAAGCGCCCCTCCTTCACCTCAGGGATTCCAAGTTTCGCCGCGCAGCCGCTGAAAAGCGCGCTGACCGCCACGAGTAGCAGGAGTGCGGCGACGATCTTTAGTCTTTTCATCCTTCATTTCCTTTCCTGACCGTGCTCCGCCCCGACAAAGAAGGCGAAGTAGATCAATTTTTCTTGAGTGTATTCAAAATCGCGTCAATGTCGGAGTATTCCTCCGGGGTGCCAACCGTCCAAAAACAAAGCTCAACGATATAAACCTCATCCTCAAGCAGATAGTTGACAACCGTGTAGGTGTTGCCTTCGTACTCCTCCAATGAAACGTACTTCATTGCGTTCAGTCCGTTGACGACAACCGCCTCCGCCGTTGTACCGTAAAAGGCCGCCAGGGCGTTTGCCTCGCCCTCAAGGGTGTACTGCCCGTCCTTCTCCCACTGATACACGTCAAAATCAATGCTTTCATCGTCCTTGTAATAATAGGCGATCTGATCCTCATCCATCACGTCCTCGGCAGGCCCGTAGCCCTCGGGAAGAACGATGGAAAAATCGGAGGTGCCAAGCCGCGTTGGCTCCCCCGCCCCTCCGCAGGCGAAAAGCCCCAGAGCAAATACGAGGGTAAGCATGAAGGCAACCGTCTTTTTCATCATAAAATCTCCTTTTTTATTTTATTTCAAATCGGCGTCCTGTGCCGAGAGAGCGCGCCTTGACCGCTTGGAAAGGATGAGGGAACTTAGGGCAGCTGCCGCGAGGAAAAGCGCGAGCGCGCCGCCAAGCGCCGCAAAGGTGCCTAGGTCGGTGCAGACGTAGGACGTGACGTCATCGTCAAGCCCGATCGCCCTATGCCGAAAGGCGTTGATCCTTGCCGCATAGAAGGGGAGCTCGAGCGCATCGTCAAAATGCTCCCTGATGTATTCGACCTCCGCCTCGTACTCGGCTTCACTTTGAGCCATCAGAGAAAAGACGTACCCGTCTTGGTAGTAATAATACCCCTCGATGGGCTGATCGAAGTTGGTGTTTTCATTCTTCATCCTCCCATTCCGATAGAAGGTAAGCTCCCCCTCGAACACCTCGCCCTCGTATACCGTTTCGTTGCGGTAGACCATACCGTACGAGATCGGTCTTGCGAGCATATAGGCGTAGAAGCCGAGGAAAAGACCCGTCACGAGCAGAAGAAGGACCGCGGTCGTTTTGCAGGATAAAAGTTTTTTCATATTGCTTCCTCTTATTTTTAGATTGGATATTCGCCGGACAGAAAAATTTTACCAGAAGGGGCGTTACAAATGTGTTACAAAAGCCGAGGGACGACAGAAAATTTTCTGTCGCCCCTCGGCTTTTTTCGGTCTCGTCAAATCTGACAGTCCCTTTCTCTTGCCCTGCGGTTTATTTTGCGGAAAGCAGAGCGCAGGTCTCCTCCGCCCAGCTGTACTGCGTCATATATTCGCCGTGAAAGTCGGGTCTTCCGCTTTCGAGATAGCTGATATAGTCGCATCGGATCAGGCTCGTATCCACGCGGTAGCACGGGGTTTCGTGGCATAGCACCGCCTCTGCCCCGACCGCCCTCAGGGTATTTTTCAGATCCATCAGAAGCTGGCGCAGATACGCCGCGTTTTTGCCGTCGTCAGTGTCGTCGGGAAAGAGCACGGCGCAGATCTCCTTTGCCGTCATTCCCGCGCCCCTTCGGTCGACAAGGAATGCAAGCAGCTCCTTGGTTTTCAGGCGCTTGAACACGAGCTTTTCATCCCGCGCATACACCTCGAAATTACCAAAGCAGCTCACCCTGAGAAGCTTTTCCCTTTGGCGCACGCCCTTGATGTTGTCAAGCTCGATCTGCACGTCCTCGGGCGAGATCGGCTTCATCAGATACCCCGAGGCGTGAAGCCGAAAGGCGGGGACGGCGTATTCCTCATAGCCCGTACAGAAAACGATCCTACAGCTCGGACGGACGGCAAGGATCCTCTCGGCAAGGGCAAGACCGCCCATGCCACGCATATTGATATCGAGAAAAGCAACGTCGGTGGGCGTGCTTTTCACAAATTCAAGTGCTCTTTCACAGTCGGAGAACTCGGCAAGCTCCGTAACGTCGGAAGACGCTCTGATCGCCTCCGAGAGCGCACCGAGCATCAAGACCTCGTCATCCACAGCGATTGCGATCATTTCCCTGCCTCCTTCGGAATCCTTATCAGAACCCTTGTACCAACGCCAACGGTGCTTTCGATCTCGAGCGTGCCGTTTACCATGACCCGAAGCCGCTCGCGAATGTTGCGAAGCCCAACGTGCCCTCTTTCGTCTGCGAGCGTTTTCGTATCAAAGCCCACGCCGTCATCGATCACCGAAACGAAGTATTCCTCCTCGCTCTCATAGGAAAGCACGCGGATCGTTCCGCCTCTCGGAAGCTTCATGAGCCCATGCTTGATGGCGTTTTCGACGATGGGCTGAACGGTCAGAGCCGGGATTCGGAAATCCTCGGAGCTGCTCTCAAACATGAAGGTCATATCCGGGAAGCGCACGTTTTCAATGCTCACGTAATGATGCACGTGCTCCATCTCCTGCGAGAACAAGATCGGGCGCGGGTTATCAAGCTCCCCGAAGTTCCCTCTCAGGTACTTTGCAAAGCTATGCACGAGTTCTCCCGCCTTCGGAGGATTCAGCTTGCAGAGCTGCTCGATGCTGCCAAGGGTGTTGTAGATAAAGTGCGGACGGATCTGACTCATCATCGTGGAGATCCTGCTTTCGGCAAGCTCGGCGTTCAAGGCAATGCTCTGCATTTCAAGCTCCCTTGCCTTCTCCGCCGCATTGATGTTGCCGGGGATCAGCTTCAGTACCGTGATTGCCGCGAGCAGAACCGCCAAAAGGAAGACGTACTGTGAGACCACGCCGCCCTTCCAAAGGGCAAGCCTCGTTGCAAAAAGGTCAACGGCAAATGCCAAAAGAGGCAAAAGCGATCCAAGGCAAAGCCAGCGCTCCTTCGTTTTGAGGGCGCAGAACTCCAGGACAAGACAGACGCCGACAGCGATGCTCGCCGCAAGCTGCGCCGCCGCCCACCACGCCCACGTATCGTAAAAGCGCACCTCGCTTAAGATCGGCAGGGCAAAGAATACGGCGTTTGCCGTCCCGAGCAGTGCAACCGTGATCCGACTCGTCCTTTTCATCGTCTTGATCTGACAGGAGATCAGGGCGCAAAGGAAGAGCATATAAAGCATCATGGCGATCCCGAGGATCGTGGTGCTCGAAATAGTCGAGCCGCTATGGAAGCAGATGCCCTGGGAGCGGTAGTAAAAATAGAGTCCCGCAAACAGAACGGCAAGTCCGACAAGCCAGATGAGTCTGCTGCCCTTCACGTGGATCAGGCTCGAGAACAACGCGATCCCAAGGAATACGACCGAAACGAGCATCAAGAGCATACCGGCGCTTCTCTCTGGCTCGCCGCGATCCGAAATTCGGTTTTCAAACTCCATTCCGTTCCAAAGAGCCAGCTCGGAGAGCATCTCGTCGATCGCGCGCTCGTTTCCGAAGCCGTGCGGGTTGTGGATCACGATCTCGATCGGCTCCGAGCTCTCGCCGGTCAGCAGATACGCCTCCCACCTCACGCCGCAGACCGAATCGCCGTACAGGGGATTTTCGGTATCCAAAACGAAGGGCTCTTGCCCGACCTCGTATACGGTTACGCTGACGTGATCCAAAAAGAAGGCGATCGGAAGCTCCCCTCTGTAAATACCGACGTACCCGCCGCCGGGATCAAGCTCGTGAAAATTTCCTTGCAGGGTAACGTCCCCCTTGGTGCTCGGAATGTGCTCCCCCTCTGCAAGCTCGTGCCATTCGCCGTCCCCGATCCGCCACCTGCCCTCGAAATACACGTCTGCAACCAAGGATGGGAGGGCTTGACTGCTGTTGCTGTTTGAAAACCAAAGCAGCAAAAGCGCAAGCGAGATCAAAAGGAAAAAGGCAACGACCGACAGGCGTCCCTTTCCGCAAAGGGCTTTTTTGAAATTCATCATGTCCTCCTCCGATCGTCAAGACGGGCGTCTAAATCACCTAAAAATGATTATACCACAAGCCCCCCGTCTTTTCAAGTTTTTTGTGCGCCGCCGTTCGCGGCCGACGTGAAAAAGGAGCCGCCGCAAATGCATGAATGCATTTGCGGCGGCTCTTTCATCTCAAAAATAAATGCATAAGCCATCTGTAAAATCTGCTTTCGTGCGGTCGGTAGCGCATGGGGAGATCGAGCCAGGTCTTTTTATCGACGATGGATTTCACGTGCGAGAAGGCGAAAAAACCCGCCCTTCCGTGGTAGGCGCCCATGCCGCTCTCACCGACGCCGCCGAAGCCCATGCCACTGGTCGCCAGATGAATGATGGTATCATTGACGCAGCCGCCGCCAAACGCACAGCGCTTGGTTATGCTATCGATACGCGACTTATCCGACGAGAATAAATACAGCGCCAACGGCTTTTGTTTGTCCTTTAAAATTTCGTAAACTTCCGCAAAGTTTTCAAACGTAACAATCGGCAAAATCGGGCCGAAAATTTCTTCTTGCATCACCTTGTCTTCCCACGTCGCTTCCGCCAAAATCGTTGGCTCAATTTACAGCGTATTCTCATACCTGCCCCCGCCAAACGCCGTTTTTTGCCCGTCGATAAGCCCGCAAAGTCTTTCAAAATGCTTGCCGTTTACAATCCTGCCGTAATCGGGATTTTCAAGCGGTTTTTCCCCATACTGCTTTTGAATTTGCGCCGTCAATTC
>JAFYMH010000086.1 GCA_017556685.1 Clostridia bacterium
GGATGGCACGAACGACGGCGGAAACCGCCTCGCTCTGCCCGATGATGCGAGAGGAGATCCTTCCCTCAAGGGAATCAAGCGCCTCAAACTCGGTCGCCTTGATGTCCGAGGCGGGCACACCGGTCCAGATCTCAATGACCTCGGCAAGGTCGGAGACCGAAAGAGCGAGGGTCGAGCAGATGCGCTCGAGCTCCGCCGAGCGCTCGCTCAGCTGAAGCTCCTTCACCTTGATCTCGGCAAGCCGCTCGTAAAGCGACTCGCTCTCCACAGCTTCGCCTCCGCTTGCGGTCTTTGCCTCAAGCTCAGCTCGCTCTGCCGAGAGGGCAAGCTGCGACTCCGCCACCTCGGCGCGCTCGGAAAGCTCGGGGGTGGAGAGCGCAAGATGCGCCGCCGCCTCGTCAAGCAGATCGATCGCCTTGTCGGGCAGGAATCGGTCGGTGATATAGCGCTCGGAGAGCCTTGCCGCCGCCTCGGTGATCTCGTCGGAGATTCGAACGCCGTGAAAGCCCTCGTAATAGGGGCGGATGGCGCGAAGCATCTCGGCGGTATCCTCCACCGACGGCTCGTTTACCACGATCGGCTGAAAGCGCCGCTCAAGCGCACTGTCCTTTTCAATATATTTACGGTATTCCTTCATCGTCGTGGCGCCGATCACCTGGATCTCGCCGCGAGAGAGCGCGGGCTTAAGAATGTTGGCGGCGTTCATGCTGCCCTCGGATTCTCCTGCTCCCACGATGTTATGCACCTCGTCGATGACGAGAATGATATTCCCCGCCGCGCGGACCTCCCCGATCAGGCCGAGGATGCGCGACTCAAACTGCCCTCGGAACTGCGTTCCGGCAACGAGCGCGGTCAGATCGACGAGAAAGACCTCGGCGCCGCGAAGTCGGTGCGGCACCCTTCCCTCGGCGATGCGGATGGCAAGCGCCTCGGCGATCGCCGTTTTTCCGACGCCCGGCTCACCGATCAGACACGGATTATTCTTCTGTCGGCGAGAAAGGATCTGAATAACGCGCTCAAGCTCGCGGTCGCGGCCGATGATGCGGTCAAGCTTCCCCTCTGCGGCTCTGCGCGTCAGGTCGGTACAGTAGGTCGTTAAAAACTTGCGCTTGTCTTTTCCCTTATCGGCATTCTTTTTTTCTTTTCCGTCCAAGCTTGCCTTCGAAGCGTCGGCGTCGGAGGAGGATGCCTCGGGGCGCTTCATTTTGCCCGGCATCGGGAAGCCGAGGTTCTGAAAAAGCTTTGGGAGATCGATCGCGGGGGCGCCGCCGTCCTCTCGGTCGTCGTCCGACGGCTCGGGAAGATTACCGACGGCGTCGCCGATCTCGTCCATCATTCCCTCGACGTCCTCCTCGGACAGACCCATTCTCGAGAGCATATCGGTCACGGGAGGGCGGAAGCCGATCTCCTTTGCACAACGGAGGCAAAGCCCCTCGTTTACGGTTTTGGTTTCGTCCATGCGCGTGATAAAAACGACGGCAACCCGCTTTTTACAGCGCGCACACATTTGCTTTTCCATGAGTCCCCTTTTCCTTGAAGGGAAGCCCTCTCATTCTCAGATCGAGAAGATGATCTCGAGAGGCTTCGTCTGGTAGAAGTATTTGGCGAGCCAGGTCGACTCGATATCAAAGTCTGCGAAGAACGCGACACTGTCGGCAAGAAGACCGAAAACGTAGCCCAGAACGGTGGTAAGAACCCAGCACATCACGGCAGCGAAGAGGACACCGACGATGACGCCGAGGATCTTGTTGAATACGCGCAGGATCGGCAGAGAGAAGACCGCGTTGACAACGCATACGATCACGCGAAGGAAAAGACGGAAGATGAAGTACGCAACAACGAAGGCGATCAGAATACCGATGATGCTCGCAACCGGTGCGGCGATCGAGCTTGCAAAGTGGGCAAGCGCGTTTCCGCCGGCGGCATCGATCTCAGCCGCGCGCTCTGCGGCGTCAACCCCAAAGAGGCTGAGCAGTCCGCGCATAGCAAGAGGAAGCTCATCGGCAAGCTCGGCTGCGCTTGCGGTCTCGGCACCGATGCCAAGGGACTTGACAAGGATCGCGCGAATCTCGCCGACCATGGGATCAAGAAAATACTTCTCGCCGATCATGGCGCCGATCGGACGAGCCACGAGGATCGCCAAAATCAACGAGGTAAGACGGCGGAGCTTGCGGAACACGACCCGAACGAAGCCGCGCAGCCAGCCGCTAATCAGTCCGTGAATGAGGATCACAGAAAGCAAGACGTCGAGAAGCAGATTACAGTAAGACATATTCACAACCTCTTTCCGTTCATCCGCACGAGGGTGCGGAAAACTATAATATTATGTTGTTAAAGGTATTATAACCCATATTTCGCATCGTGTCAATCCCGAGGGGGCTTTTTCGTTTGATTTTTTTGCGCAAATTCCGACACCGTCTTTTTTGGGCGAGGGGATTTGACAGATAGAAGAAAAGATGCTAAAATAAATGTCAAAATACGGCTTTGGAGTTATCTTTTCATGAATCTTCTTCGCCAAAGGACACTTTGCAAAATCGGCTCGCTGCTCCTTCTTACGGGCTTTCTGCTCCTTCGGCTTCCCTATGCTCTAACCCTCGGGCTTGCCCTTGCCTTGCTTGCGCTTTTGCTCCCCGCCGGGCGTAAGCCGACGGCACTTCTCACCCTTCTCCTTCTTTTTGCTCTGTGCCTCTCGATCCTTGCGACCGAATGGCACCCGCGCGCCGTCCTATCAAGGACCGAGCGGGGAGATATCATTGAGATGACGGTTAGCGGGGAGGATCGGTACGGCAGAACCGTTGCGGTCTCACTTAAAAGAAACGGCATTCCCTGTCCGTTTTCAAGGGTAATTCTTTATAGCGACGAGGCGCTCTCGGTCGGCGATCGCGTCACGGTTTCGGTCGGCTCGGTCTCGGTTTTCGAGCCGGGCGAGGACACCTCTGCATCGGTGCGCGCCGATCGCCTGATCTCCCGCGAGGAGCGCCCCTATTCCGCGCGCGCACTTTTCGCCTCGCTTCGCGGTGCGCTTTCAAGGCGGCTTGACGCGATCGGAGGAGAGGAGCTCGGCGCCCTTCTTTCGGCGCTACTCCTCGGTGAGACAGGCGAGCTTCCACTCGCCACCTCCTCTGCCTTCAGGCGGCTCGGGCTCTCTCACGTTCTTGCCATCAGCGGCATGCATCTTCTCCTTCTCGCGTCTCTTCTCTCGCGCCTACTGACGCTCGCTCGCATCCCCCGACGGGCAAGGAGCCTGCTCACCTCTCTTTTCCTCATCCTTTACGCGATGACGGTCGGCGGCACGCCCTCGATCCTTCGGGCGCTTTGCATGGCACTGGTCTCCGAGGCGGCGTTTTTCGTCGGACGGCGAGCCGATTCGCTCACCTCGCTCTTTTTCTCGGGCGGCGCTTTGGCGATCGTCACGCCAAGGATCCTACTCTCACTTTCTTTTCAGCTCTCCTTCCTTGCAACCTTTGGGGTCATTTCGTGCGCTCGGGTCCTTCGGCGTCTTGCTTTTGCCGAGAGATTCCCGCGTCCCCTTTACCGTTTCGTGATCTTCCCCTCTGCAATGAGCCTTTTCACTCTCGTCTTCACCCTTCCCCTGACCCTCTCGGGCTTCGGTCAGCTCTCTCTTGCGGCGTTGCCCGCCAATCTGCTCCTTACGCCCCTCTACGAGCTTTTGCTTTCTTTAGGGCTTCTTTCGCTTTGCATCGGTCCGATCCTGCCGGTAAGGGCTCTCGTCAAGGGGCTTGGCTTGGCGCTGCTTGCCTTCACCGAATGGGTGGCGCAGATCCCATTGCTTCTCCTTGATGCCTCCCACCCGATCCTGATCCTTCTCTTTACCCTTTTCGCTCTGCTTTTTCTTTTCCATCTGCTGAGGCGGAAAACCACGAAGCGTGCCGTTGCTCTGACCTTGATCCCGACCCTCGTCCTTCTTTCGGTCTCGCTTGCTCTTTTTGCCATCCCAAGGCATGGGAGCCGCGAGATGACCATCCATTCAAGTAGAGAGAAGGGCGAGATCATCGTTCTTAAAACCGGGCGCGACCGCGCCCTGATCGACCTTTCGGCGGGGGATCGCCCCCTTCTCGACGAGACGGAAAAGCAGCTTTCGCGCGACGCCGTCACCGAGCTTTCCCTATACCTGCCGGCGGAGTACGGAGAAAATTCCCTCTCGGCTCTTATGCGCGTTACAAAGCGCTATCTCGTTCGCCTCGTTCTTCTGCCCGAGGCAAGGAGCGAAGGGGAGAGTTCGGTCAAGGCCTCGCTGACCGATTATCTCTCGCGCGAGGGGATCCCCTACCGCACGCTTGAAAATGGCGAGCATACGCTTGGGGATTACCGTCTTTGCCTGCAAAGGCTTGCCGAGGCGGCGCTTCTCCTTGAGATCTCATGCGCGGGGGAGGGGGTCTGTTACCTTTCGGGCGCGGCGGCGGGGCTTTTGCATTACAGAGAGATCCCGAGTGCCGACCATCTGATCCTCGGCTCACGTGGCGCCGCCGCATCGCGCCTTCCCGATACCTCGCGGTACGCCCCGCATCTCATTCTCTGCAGTGAGATCTTCCCCGAGATCTACCACAGCGGAAGGGTCACGCGGATATCGGGATCCCTTTCACTTACGCTCTCACAATAAAGACGATGCCCCGCGCCAAGAGCGCGGGGCATCGTCTTTTCTGAAATTACAGGAAGATAAACTGAAGCGTTACGTAACAGGCACCTGCCGCCATCAGAGCCGCAAGGAAGCCTGCCATGATACGGACGAAAAGCTTACTGTTCTTTTGCATTTTGATATTCCTTTCTTATCCCTTTAGCAAGCCCGACGAATGCGAGCGGCATTTCCCGAGATACAGTCCCGAAAGATTACGCGCCGAGACGATCGCGCGGTCGCCAAGCGAGGCAAGAATCGCGTCAAGCCCGAGGGCAACGGCGGTCATGGGATTGCGCGCCTTCACCGTCTTGACCCCCGTCACGCCCGTGATCATGCGGTCAAGCCCGTCGAGAAGAGCGGTTCCGCCCGAGAGCAGGATCCCGTTTTCAAACACCTCGTGCACGTGCTTTGTCGGAACGTGGGAGATCGCAACGCAGATCGCCTCAAGGATCGCCGCGGTCGGCTCCTCAAGCGCGCGGTACATCTCGTCGCTGCAAACAGAGAGCGAGATTGGAGCTGAGGTTTCGGGATCTCTCGCCGAGATCTGCATCTCCCGCGCCTGCCCCTCGGACCAAACCGAGCCGACCGTCATCTTGACCGCCTCCGCCGTACGCAGAGAGATCTTCGCTCCGCGCTCGCGCAGAAGATAGGCGGCGATCGCGCGGTCAAACGCCTCACCCGCCACGGGAATACTCTTCATATAAACGATCTCGCCGTCGCAGACGAGCGCGATGCTCGTCATGGATGCGCCAAGCTCAACAGACAGGATCTGATCCCGAACAGATGAGCCCGAGCCCGCGATCGCGGCGATCGGAGAATACACGGTATGAGGGTATTTGGCGTTACAGTGCGCCGCGATCTCAATGAGAGCCGCCTCCTCGATCTCTCCTGCCGAGCAGGGGACCGAAAGCGCAAGGTGCGAGGCTCCCGAAAACGCCTCGCCGATCATGCCCGAAAGGATCGCCTCGGCATATTCGAGCTCGGCGGTGACGCCGTTTCGGAAGGGGCGGAGCAAGGAGACGGTCCTCGGCGGAGCGGCAAGAAGCCCTTCGGCGCGCGCACCGTAATAAAGCACCTGCCCGGTTACGCAGTCAAGCGCAACGGCAGACGGCTCACTCAGCAGAATATTTGCGCCCGCAACGGCAAAAAGATTTGCCGATCCAAGATCGATCGCTGCCTTTTTCTGCATACGCCGACACTCCTTTCCGAAAAAATGGGGACCTCTCCCGAAATTTGACGATTTGAACATATTATACAGGATTCTTTTTGCTTTTGCAAGACTTATAAACAAATTTTGGAAATTTCAAGGGAATTTATTTTGCCCGAAGCCGATCGGCAAGGCAGGTGAATCGGCGGACCTGCCGATCGTTTGCAAGCATGGCGCTGAGAACGTCGCGCCGTCCGACGAGGATCACCATTTGCCTTGCACGCGTCACGGCAGTGTAAAGAAGGTTGCGGCTCTGAAGCATCGGTCCGCAGGCGTAAAGCGGCACGATAACGACGGGGTACTCGCTTCCCTGGCTCTTATGCACCGTTATGGCGTAGGCGTGCTCAAGCTCCTCAAGCTCGGCGGTATGATAAACGACAAGACGACCGTCAAAATCGACCGTCAGCTCCTCGGATGCGGGATCGATGCGAAGGACCTGCCCGATGTCGCCGTTGAAGACGCCGACGCCCGAGACACCGCCTTTCTCCCACTCAAGATCGTAGTTGTTCCGAAGCTGCATGACCTTATCCCCCTCGCAAAAGACCGTATCGCGGAATTTGATCTGCTTTTTGCGCTTGGTGCGGGGGTTCATCGCCTCCGAGAGAAGAAGATTCAGGCTTTCGGTTCCCGATCTTCCTCGGTGCGAGGGCGTGATGACCTGGATGCCGTCGCGGATCCCGTCGCCGTAGGTACGGGGCAGGCGGTCGCGGATCAGATCAAGCACCGTTTCGGGGATCTCCTCCTCCCTCTCGCGAGCAAGGAAGAAGAAATCCTTTGAGTCGCGGAAAAGAAGCGGAGGCTCGCCGTGATTGATGCGGTGGGCGTTGGTGATGATATGGCTTCCCTTCTCCTGACGGAAGATCTCGGAGAGCGAAACGGTTGCAAAGGCGCCTGAGGAGATCAGATCTCCAAGAACGTTGCCGCATCCGACAGACGGAAGCTGACTTGCGTCACCGATCAAAATCAAACGGCTCGTCCGTCCGAGAGCGCGGAGCAATGCCGCCATAAGCGGCAGATCGATCATCGACGCCTCGTCAACGATCACGACCTTCTCCTCAAGCGGCTGAGACTCGTTTCGCTTGAAAATAGGCCTGCCCTCTCCGACGCGCTCCATTTCAAGCATTCGGTGGATGGTCCTTGCCTCCTCCGAGGTTGCCTCGGACATCCGCTTTGCGGCGCGCCCGGTCGGGGCGGCAAGCGCCACCGAGAAGCCGAGGATGCGGAACATCCGCATCAGGGCACGCACGACGGTGGTTTTTCCGGTTCCGGGTCCGCCCGTCACGATGAGAACGCCGCGGCAAAACGCCTCGTAGATCGCCTCTCTCTGCTCGCGGCAATAGGTGATGCCCCCCTCGCTCTCAAGCCGCTCGAGCATTCGGTCAACGTCCGGCACCGAGACGGTCGGGGCTCCTCTGTCAAGGAGCGAAAGCTTTTCGGCAACGTACGCCTCGTCGGAGCCGTTCTCCGAGGTGAAAATAAGGTCGCCGTACGAGGCAAGTCTTCCATCGGAAACGAGCGAAGGCAAAAGCGCCTCGAGCGACGCACGCGGAACCGAAAGGGTCACAGCGGCGCCGTCAAGCAGATGCTCCCTCGGAAGGCAGGCGTGTCCGTTCATTTTTGCATTATAGCGAAGCACGTAATCGATCCCTGCCGCAAGGCGCAGGGGATGATCCTTCGGAAAGCCGAGCGACTCAGCGATAGCGTCGGCGCGCTCAAAGGAGATCCGATCGATCTCGCTGCAAAGAAGATAGGGATTTTTTTGCAGGATACCGACAGCCCCCGGTCCGAAGCGGCGCCAGATCCTGGTCACCGAGCTTGAGCCGACGTGGCTCTTGCAGAACATCATCAGAGAGCGGATCCCCGTCTGCTCGCGGAAGGACTCGTTGATCTCAAGCGCCTTTTTCGCCGAGATCCCGGGGATATCGGCAAGCCAATCGGGATGATTCTCGATGACGTCGAAGGTATCGTCCCCATAGCGGTTGACGATCTTCAGTGCCGTCACGGGGCCGATGCCCTTAACGTTGCGCCCCGAAAGATAGCGCAGGATATCGGCAGCGGTGCTCGGCAGCTCCTTTTCAAAGGCAGTGACCGAAAACTGCTCGCCGTACTCGCTGTGATGGGTCCAGGTGCCAAAGAGACGAACCGTCTCGCCCTCCCCGACGTACGGCAACGCGCCGACAGCGGTCACGAGCCGACCGTCCTCGGTCGCAAGCTCAATCACGGTATAGTCGTTTGCGGCGTTGCGATAAACGACCGACTCGACCGACCCCGAAAGCTCGACGTCGGGCGTCGCTTTGTCAAATGCCATCTCCGGGGTCTCCTTTCTCCTTCGGTACGCGAAGGTATACGGCATAGCCGAGCGAAAGTATCTCCTCGCTCGGCATACCATCGTCAAGTAAAATCACGGCTTCTCTACCGCATCGTGAGGCAAGATGCAAGCGGCGGCAGAGGCTCTTTTTCGTCTCGCCCCTCTCACCCCTGACCGCAACGGCGTCGGAGCACCGCTCGCAAAGGGAGATGAGAAACGAAAAAAATCCGTACACGGCAAACGCCGAAAGAAGCAAAGCGGCAAGCATATCCGTCACACCTCCGTGACAAGGATATGCTTACCGTTCGGGTTTCGTTACGCCTTCTTGCCGAGCGCAGAAAGCAGCTTCGGCGCAAGGTCGCGTCTCTCCCAGGGCGCGTCAAGATCCTCGCGTCCCATATGACCGTAGGCGGCAAAGCCGCTGTAGATCGGACGGCGGAGATCAAATGCGGAAATGATCGCGGCGGGACGGAAATCGAAGCACGAGGACAGAGCCTCGGCGATCTCAGAGTCCGAAAGAACTCCGGTTCCGAAGGTATCGACGAGCACCGAAACGGGACGGGCAACGCCGATCGCATATGCAAGCTGAACCTCACAGCGCAAGGCAAGTCCTGCCGCAACGATGTTCTTCGCGGCGTAACGCGCGGCGTAGGACGCCGAGCGATCGACCTTGGTCGGGTCCTTACCCGAGAAGGCACCGCCTCCGTGACGCGAGTACCCACCGTAGGTATCGACGATGATCTTGCGTCCCGTCAGTCCCGTATCCCCCATCGGGCCGCCGATCACGAAGCGACCGGTCGGGTTGATGTAGATCTTGGTATCCTGATCGAAAAGCGACTCGGGGATGATCCTTTCAATGACCTCACGGCGGATATCCTCGCGCAGGGTCTCGATCGGAACCTCTGCCGAATGCTGAGAGGAAACGACGACGGTATCGACGCGAAGGGGCTTTCCGTCAACGTATTCGACCGTCACCTGGGTTTTCCCGTCGGGGCGCAGATAGGGGCAAACGCCGCTGCGTCTCACCTCGGTCAGGCGCATTGCAAGCTTATGCGAAAGCGAGATGGGAAGCGGCATCAGCTCGGGGGTCTCGTCGCAGGCGTATCCGAACATCAAGCCCTGATCTCCCGCACCGATGTCAAGGCCGTCGGTCATCTCGCCCGACTTTGCCTCGGCGCTTCTGTCAACGCCGAGGGCGATATCCGCCGATTGCTCGTGGATCGAGGAGAGAACCGCGCAGGTGTTGGCGTCAAAGCCGTATTCAGCCGAATCGTAGCCGATCGCGGCAACCGTTTTACGCACGATGCTCTGATAATCGACGTTTGCCCTCGAGGTGATCTCCCCCATCACGTTGACGATTCCGGTTGTCGTGAAGGTCTCGCAGGCAACGCGCGCCTCGGGATCGACGGCAAGATGCGCGTCGAGCACGGCGTCGGAGATCATATCGCAGATCTTATCGGGATGTCCCTCGGTCACAGACTCGGAGGTAAAAAGTCTTCTGTTCATATCGTTCCTTTCCGCTTTGAAAGCACTCTGAGAATCAAAAAAATAAAGCCTCGGGAAAATCAGGTCCCGAAGCATCACACGCATCCATCGCCTCATCTTCGGGAATTAGCACCATGCATACGCCGGTTGCCGGGCTTCACAGGGCCTGTCCCTCCGCCACTCTTGATAAGGCACGGCACGTCGGCGCCAAGGGGTGCCTCCGTGCAAAGCGTATTATAACATAAGAAAGTCAAAAAATCAAGGGCGCTTTCCCCTTTTTTTGAAACTTTTTCGACAAAACAGAAAAGAGGGCTCCGCCGACGTGCTTTTGACGCAGGCGAAGCCCAAAAAATCAGTTTTCCCCGTTGCTCGGATCGACAGAATCGGTCCCCTCGGCGCAGGGCGTCTCAAAGGGAGAGAAGCCCATCTCTCGCGCGATTCTCTCGCGCTCCTCTGCCTCGCGGCGCGCTCTCTCCTCCTCTGCCTCCTCGTTTTCAAGTCGGCTCTTTTCCTCGCGGAGGCGAACGATCTCAATCAGCTCCTCGTCGGAGGCATCCCTGTCCATCAGGGCAGCAAACTGCTCGCCGTCCATGACCTCGTAGCGAAGCAGGAAGGCGGCAACGCGGTGGAGCTTTTCAAGGTTTTCGGAAAGGATCTTCTCGGCGGTCTGCCTTCCCTCTTCAACAATACGGCGGATCTCGCGGTCGATCGCCGCCTTGGTCTCGCCCGAAAGGTTCTCGCCCGAGCTGAAGTCGCGGCCAAGGAAGACCTCGGTCTCGCCGTGCTCCCCCGCAAGGTTGACGGTTCCGAGCGCCTCGCTCATGCCGTAGACGGTCACCATGCGTCGCGCGATGCGCGTGACGTGCTTGATGTCCGACGAGGCGCCGCCCGTAAAGTCGGAGAAGATGATCTGCTCTGCGGCTCTTCCGCCGAGCGAGATAGCGATGTCGCGCTCCAAATCGCGCTTGAACTCGTAGGAATGATCACGTACGGGGGGCATCAGCGTATATCCGCCCGCACCCTTGGTGGTCGGGATGATGGTGATCCTCGTAACCGGATCGGTATCCGGGAGCAGGTGAGAAACGATCGCGTGCCCCGCCTCGTGATAGGCGGTGATGCGCTTCTCCTCGTCGGAGATGATCTTCCCCTTCTTCTCGCCGCCGACGATGACCTTCAGAGCCGCCTCCTCGACCTCCTTCATGCCGATCAGCGCCTTATCGCGCCGTGCGGCAAGGAGCGCCGCCTCGTTCATGAGGTTTGCAAGATCGGCTCCCGTGAGTCCAACGGTGGTCTGTGCGATGCGTCCGAGATCGACGCCCGCCTCAAGGGGCTTGTTTCTGACGTGCACGCGAAGGATCTCCTCGCGCCCCTTAAGATCGGGATAATTCACCGTGACCTGACGGTCAAAGCGTCCCGGGCGCAAAAGCGCAGGGTCAAGGATATCGGGGCGGTTGGTCGCCGCCATGACGATCACGCCCTCGTGGTTGCCAAATCCGTCCATCTCGACGAGCAGCTGGTTCAGGGTCTGCTCTCTCTCGTCGTGTCCGCCGCCAAGGCCCGCACCTCTGTGCCGACCGACGGCGTCGATCTCGTCGATGAAGATGATGCTCGCAGGGTTTCTGCGTGCCGTATCAAAGAGGTCGCGGACGCGAGAGGCGCCGACGCCGACGTACATCTCAACGAAATCGGAGCCCGAGATCGAATAGAAGGGCACGCCCGCCTCACCGGCTACTGCCTTTGCAAGCAGGGTCTTACCCGTACCGGGAGGGCCGACGAGCAGGATGCCGCGCGGGATCCTGGCGCCAAGACGCACGAATTTTTCGGGGTTACGCAGGAACTCAACGACCTCCTCAAGCTCCTTTTTCTCCTCCTCTGCTCCCGCAACGTCGCGGAACTTGACCGCGTTCTTCTCGTTGTAGCTGAGCTTGGCGTGCGAGCGGGCAAAGCCGCCCATCTTACCGCCCTTGCCGTTTGCCGAGCGGATCACGAAGAAGTACAGGAGAACGAGCGCAAGGATCAGGATAAGGTAGGGCATGAAGGAGATATACCAGGGCGTATCCTGCGGCTCCTCGAAATCAAGGACCCTGAGGTTGCCTACTCCGAGATTCGCCTTGGCGATCGCATGGATCTCCTCAAGCTGAACGTAGCTTGCGAGTCGGATGCTGTAGGTTTGGATCACGGGGTTTCCGTCCCGCGTCTCAAAGAGGATCCGTCCCGCGCCGTCATACCGATAGTTTCCATCCCCGTCAAGGAGCGGGATCAGCCCCTTGATCGTGAGGTAGGAGTCGGTATCGTAAACGACCTCAACGGCAAGATCGTTTTCAAGCAGCTCGATCACGTCGCCGTAGGTCAGACTGACCTCACCCCCGTCTCCGTCGCCGAGGATCGACACGAAGAAGATCACCGCAACGACGAGCAGGAGCAGGATCAGAAAATTGTTTTTGGAATTCGGTTTCATGTATTTCGGTACGCCTTTCTGGGATTGGCCCGTATCAGAGCCCTTTATTTTGCGGAGCCGGTATACGCCTCGGGAGTAAGCACGCCGACGTAAGGAAGCATGCGGTACTTTTCGTCGTAATCCAGTCCGTATCCGACGACGAACTCGTCGGGGATCTCCCGCCCGATATAATCGGCGGTAAAATCGATCTCGCGGCGCGAGGGCTTGTCAAGCAGCGTGCAGGTGCAAACGCTTCTTGCTCCGCGCTCCTTAAGATATTTGACGAGGTAGGACAGGGTCCTGCCGCTGTCAATGATGTCCTCAACGACGACGATATCACAGTCCCCGAGATCAGAGCGCATGACGTCCAGGTGAATCTTCAGTTGTCCTGTCGTTTTGGTTCCCGCACCGTAGGAGGACACCTTCATAAACTCGATCTCATGGGGGGTTTTTAGCTTCCGCATCAGATCACCGAGAAATACGACCGAGCCCTTCAGGATCCCGAGGAGCACGAGTCTTCCCCCGTCACGCCCCTTAAAATCCTCATCTATCCTGGCGGCAATACGGGTTCCGATCTCGTCGATCTCACGTTCGGTCACCAGCACCTTTGCGATCATGCTGTCTGTCATTTTAACGTCCTTCCTTCACTTTTCCGTCATTCCTCGGTACATAAAGAAGCGTCAGATGCTCGGCGTCCTCAGTCGGCTCCGAGCCCTCTCTGACCCCGAAGCCCGGAATCCAAAGGATCCCCGCACCGTCGCAAACGATCGGGGCGGATCGCCTTTGCTCATCCGAAAGGCGTCTTGAGGCAAAGAGCTTTTTGACGGCACGGCGCATACCTGCATAGCGATATGCATCCCCCGGCAAAAGCTGACGAACCGACAGGCTCCCTAATATTTTATCAGAGGAAACGACGGCTTTGATTGATTTTTTGTAAACATTTATGGAATCGGAGATGTCTTTTTGATCCCGAAAGAGGAAAATCGTTCCTCTGTTTCCCGAAAGTTGGTTTTCCCCCATTTGAAGCGGCTCGTCGGGGAGCCGCGTCTCGCTTCCCTTCTCAAAGCAAACGCGGTCGCGCCCGATACAAAGGGTCAGGGACGAGGGAAAGGAGACCCTGAAGGTCCCGATCTCGCCGATCTTCTGCGTGGCAAGATCGATCTGCGAGAGCGACGGCATCTCGCACCCCGCGCGGGCGGCAAGCCCGATGACAACGCGCGCACGGATCGGGTCGGGCAGCTCGGCAAGGACACGGCGGCTACAGGCGCGCTCGGGGTCGTCAAGCACCTCTTCTGCCATGCGGTCAAGGCAGGCGAGATCGCGCCGAAGCAGCTCGGCGGCACGGCAGATCGCAGACGCGGGCTCGGGCGTTACCCTTTCGAGCGTCGGCAAGACGCGCGCACGCACGAAATTGCGCGTATAGGTCTCGTCGGCATTCGTCGAGTCAACGGCAAAGGGAATCTCCGCCTTCGAAACGAGCGTGCGGATCTCGTCGGCCGAAAAGCCGAGCAGAGGGCGAAGGATTCTGCCGCGAAGCGGCGCCATTCCGCAAAGCCCTCTTGCGCCGCTTCCTCGCAGGAGATGAAGCAGAACCGTCTCTGCTTGATCGTCGGCGTGATGCGCGACGGCAATATAGTCGAGAGAAAGTCTCTCGCGCTCCTTTTCAAGAGCCTCGTATCTCAGACGGCGAGCGCATTCCTCAAGACCCTCCCCCGTTTTTTCGGCTTCGGTTGGAACCGAGAGAGAAACGACGGTAAGCGGAACCGAAAGCTCGGCGCAAAGCGCCCTGCAAAGCTCGGCGTCGGAAAGCGACTCCTCTCCTCTGATCCCATGCTCAACGTGAAGCGCAGAGAGGCGGATCCCCTCGGACTCGGCGATCCGAGAGAGACAGGAAAGGAGAAAGATCGAATCGGCGCCGCCCGACAGGGCAACGAGGATCCCGGCTCCCCTGCTCGGGATCAGCGAGCGAAGCGCTTTGCGAACGCGCTCGGTCGCTCTCCAAAAGGTCGATGCGTCGATCATGCCTCGGCGCCGATCTTATCGAGGGTCACGAACTTGGTGAACTGACCGTTCCAGCCCATCTTGACGTTCGCCTGCGAGCCGTGGCGGTTCTTGGCAACGATGACCTCGGCAATATTTGCATCGGCGTCTGCCCTTGCGCCCTCGGCTTCCTTATAGTATTCGTCACGGTACAGGAACATGACGACGTCGGCATCCTGCTCGATGGCTCCCGAATCGCGGAGATCGGAGAGCATCGGCTTTTTGACGGTACGCGACTCGGGGCCTCGCGAAAGCTGAGCACAGCAGATGACGGGCACGCCGAGATCCTTTGCCATGATCTTGAGGTTTCGGGAGATATCTCCGACCTCGTTGACGCGGTTTTCAATGTTCCGACCGCTCTGCATCAGCTGAAGATAGTCGATAACGACAAGCCCGAGATTCTTGACGCGGCGCAGCTTGGCCTTCATATCGGTCGGGGTGATGCCCGAAGTATCGTCGATGAGGATGTCGCATCCCGCAAGAGCGGTTGAGGCATCGGCAAGCTTTTCCCAATCCTCGGGGCGAAGCTCGCCCGAGCGGAGCGCATAGCTGTCAACGAGCGCCTCGCTTGAGAGCATACGATTCACAAGCTGCTCACCCGACATCTCAAGAGAGAAAACGCAGACCGCCTTGCGCGAGGATTTGGCAACCGAGGTTGCGATATTCATGGCAAAGCTCGTCTTTCCCATACCGGGACGGGCGCCGATCAGAACGAGATCGCCCGCACCGAGCTGAACGAGCACGTGGTCAAGGTCGGTAAAGCCGGTCTTAACGCCGCCCTCGACCTCCTTATGCTCGGATTTGTTGACCAGATCCTGATAGACGCCGGTCAGAATGTTCTTGATGTGGCGGAATTCCTTGGAATCCCGATTCTGCGCAAGATCGAAGATCCTCTGCTCGGCAACGTCGATGATATGCGCGGCATCCCCCGCCTCGGAGTATGCAACGGCACTGATATCCTCGCAGGCGTCGATCAGACGGCGCAAAAGCGACTTCTCGCGCACGATCGCCGCATAATCCTTGATATTGGCGGCGCTCGGAACGGTCTGGGCGATCTGCGTAATATACTGGATCCCGCCCGACTCGTCGCGCTTGCCCTCGGAGACGAGAGCGTTCACAAGCGTGACCGTATCGATCGA